>CAMJRV010000437.1 GCA_946408315.1 uncultured Bacillota bacterium
CCGACAGAGCGCTTCTGTCCATCGGCAGGGTCGCCGATCTTTCCGCCCTCAGCGATATCGAGCTTGCGATGGAGAGAGGGAAAGTGAAGGTCAACGAAAGGCTTGAGACCAGCGCAGCGGGCATTTATGCGGCGGGAGATATCAATGGAAAGCTGATGCTTGCCCACGCGGCTTTCAAGATGGGAGAAGTGGCCGCGTCAAACGCCATGGGCCGCGATGAAAAAATAAAGCTGGACTATACGCCGAGCTGTGTATATACTATGCCTGAGGTCGGAAGTGTCGGTCTTACCGAAGAGGCTGCCGGAAAGAAATATGAGATTGCCGTCGGCAGATTTTCTTTCGGAGCGAACGGGAGAGCGCTGGCGTCCGGCTTCAGAACGGGCTTTGTGAAAGTGATTGTCGACAAGAAGTATGGTGAAATTCTTGGCGTCCATATCGTGGGACCTGCGGCTGCCGAAACGATCAATGAGGCGGCGGCCCTTATGAGCATGGAGATCACAGCCTATGAGGTTTCGGAGATCATCCACGGGCATCCTACGTTCTCCGAGGCTTTCATGGAAGCTGTTGCGGACAGCCTGAACAAATGTATTCACAAACCCAAAGTGAACTGATTGAAGGAGAGTGCAAAATGCAGAGCAAAGAAATTACGATCAAAAATAAGACAGGACTTCACGCAAGACCCGCGTCTGAATTTGTTAAGGCGGCGGCTAAATTCAAATCTGCCGTTTCGATAGAGTTCAAGGGAAAGACGATTAACGCGAAGAGCATTATCCATGTGTTGTCTGCAGGAATCGCAGCCGGCAGTACGATCACCCTTTCCGCCGACGGGGAGGATGAGGCGCAGGCCGTCGAGACTCTTTCCGACGTGATCGAAAAATTTGAGGAATAAGGGGTTTTAAAAATGAAGATTGGTGTTGCATGTTCGCCTGGCTTGGCGATAGAAAAAGCGTATATTCTGGAAGAGCCCGACATCACGATCGATTACGGTTGTATTCCGACGGAACGGGTCTCCGAGGAGCTGAAAAGGCTGGAAAGAGCATTTGATCAGTCGAAGGAACAGCTCAATGCCATCTATGAAAAAACCTTGCTTGCGGTGGGAGAAGAGGATGCGGAGATTATCCAGGCCCACCTGATGATTCTGGGAGATCCCATCTTCTATGATGAGGTCAAAGACGCCGTACAGAGTGAACTTCTGACGGCGGAGCACGCGATTCAGAAAAAGGTGGAAGAGCAGGTCGCTGTTTTTGAGATGATCGATGATCCGTATATCAGGGAGAGGGCTGCCGACGTCAGAGATGTGGGCAACCGCCTGCTGTTGAATGTTCTCGGCATCGAGATCAAGGATATTTCCAATCTGAAGGAGAACGCCATCGTTGTCGGCCGTGATATCACGCCGTCTCTGATGGCGACCATCGACAGAGACCACGTGAAGGGAATCCTTGCCGAGGTGGGAGGCGCCACCGCCCACACGGCGATTCTTGCAAGAAATCTTGAGATTCCGGCGATTCTGGGAGCATCGGGAGTTCTGTCCCTGGTCAGGGATGGGCAGACTCTCATCATCGACGGGAGCAGAGGCGAGATTGAAATCGATCCTGAAAAAGAGACGATCGACGCCGTCGGGAAAAAGATTGAGAAAGCCCGGATGATCAGAAAAGAGCTGGGCCTCATTAAAGACTTAGAGAGCAAGGCCCGGGACGGCCATTCTATCGAGCTCGTAGCCAATATCGGCCTTCCCGTCGATACGGAAAAGGCTCTCGAGTACGGAGCAGAAGGGGTCGGCCTTTTCCGGACGGAATTCTTATATATGGACAGAAACTGTGCTCCCGATGAGGAAGAGCAGTTTGTCTCCTACAAGAAAGTGTTGGAGGCGATGAACGGGAAGCCGGTCATCATCCGCACCATGGACGTGGGAGGGGATAAGGAAATTCCTTACTTCAGCCTTCCGAAAGAGGAAAATCCGTTCCTGGGATACCGGGCGATCCGGATCTGCCTGGAGGACAAGGAACTGTTTAAGACCCAGCTGCGGGCAATTCTTCGGGCCAGCGCTTTCGGAAACGCGCTGATCATGTTCCCGATGATCGCCAGCGTGGATGAGGTGATAAAGGCGAAAGAAGTCATTGCGGAAGCAAAAGAAGAACTGAGGCAGAGAAACCTGGAATTTGACGAAGCGATCAAGGTCGGCATCATGGTGGAAATTCCGTCGGCGGCGGTTACCGCAGATCTGTTTGCGGATGAAATCGACTTCTTCAGCATCGGCACCAACGATCTGACCCAATACACCCTCGCGGTGGACCGGGGCAATACGAAGGTGAGCAGTATTTATACCAGCTTCCATCCGGCATTGCTCAGGCTGTTCAAAAACGTAATCGAATCGTCGAAGCGAAATGGAAAATTCACCGGCATGTGCGGAGAGCTCGCCGGAAATCCTCTGGCAGCGCTGCTGCTTTTGGGCCTGGGGTTTGACGAACTCAGCATGAGCCCCAGCTCCATTCTCAAGGTGAAGAAGATCGTCACCTCGGTGGATATGGCCTATGCGGAAAAGGTGGCCAGCCACGCCATGAGCCTTTCGAAAGCGGAGGAAATAGAAGCGTACCTGAAAGCGGAGCTCTCGGGGCTTGGGCTTGACTATATCCTTGAACTGTAAAGATTTTTCATTGTTGTTACGATTCATAGCCATCGCCGGGCCGTGAATCGTAACTCATTGTTATATGGTGAAGGAATGAAATATATAGAAATCAAAACAAAAGATCCTCATTTTAATCTGGCAATGGAGGAGTATCTTCTTACGAGCTGCAAGCCGGAGGAGGAATACTTCCTTCTCTGGCAGAACAGTTCCTCCATTATTATCGGGAAGCATCAGAATACGCTGGAAGAGGTCAATGCAAGATATGTGGAGGAAAACGATATTCATGTTGTGCGGAGAATGTCGGGCGGCGGAGCCGTCTATCATGATCTGGGCAATCTGAACTATTCCTTTATTATCGGCAACGGACAGCAGGATATCTTTGACTTTAAGAAATTTGCCCTCCCCATTGCGGAGCTGCTGCAGCTTCACGGAGTGGACGCGGAGATCAGCGGCCGGAACGACATGACGATTGCAGGCAAAAAGTTTTCGGGGAATGCGCAGTTTATGAGAAACCGCAACCTGCTCCACCATGGGACGCTGCTCTTTGATTCCGATCTTTCGAGGCTGGAGGCCGCGTTAAACGTGTCCGGCGATAAAATCGTCTCAAAGGGAATTAAGTCGGTCCGGAGCCGGGTGACGAACATCAGGGAGCACCTGGCAGAGCCTATGGATATCGATGAATTCTGGCAGAAATTGGCCGCATATATCGCGTCGCGGAACGACAGCTGGGAGCCGGCCTCTTTGAGCGAGGAAGATCTGGCTGCAATCAACAGACTTGCGGATGAAAAGTACCGGCAGTGGGAGTGGAAG
>CAMJRV010000438.1 GCA_946408315.1 uncultured Bacillota bacterium
GGAAAGGAGAAACGATATGCCGATACCGAAAGGGGAGCTGAACCTTGGGCGGGTCTCTGCCAAGGATATGATATACGAGCATGTGAAAAACTGGATCATTGAGGGAAAATTATTGCCGCTGGAAAAAATCTCGGATGTGGAAATCGCTGAATATTTTTCCGTCAGCAGGACCCCCGTGCGCGAGGCGTTCAAGCTGCTTGAAATGCAGAGATTGATCCAGTCCTTTCCCGGAAGATCAACCATCGTCACGGAAATCCAGACGGACAATATTGAAGAATGCTATCTACCCCTGGCCGAATTGCAGAGGCTGGCCGTTACCCTGGCCGTCGAGAAGATCACGGAAAGCGATATCGAGCGGCTCCGCACGCTGAACGAGAAGTTTAAAGCGGAAGCGTCCGGCGACGATCCCATGAGGATATTGAACGCAGACATAGAATTTCACGGATATATCCTGGAGATTGCGGGGAACCAGTACATTATGGATTTCTCCGATACGCTGATCTCCCACATCCTGCGGCTGGAATACAAGCTGTTCAAAGATATCGGATATATGGAGGAATCCGTCCGGGAACATGAAAAGATTATCGAGGCATTTGAGATGCGGGACGGGTTCACGGCTTCCCTCATCATGAAAAACAACTGGAACCGGTCGCTTATGAAGGTGAAAAGCTTAATCGAGTCCTATACGGAATAGAGAATATAAAAAATATGGCCGCTCCGAAAGGAGCGGCCTGAATTGTAATTAGGCGCCGGGGTTTTTCTCTGCGTCCTTTTTCCCGAATCCGGTATTCTTCACCGTTATCGCCACGAGGATCACGGCTACCACCATGATTGCTGCGATCACGTAAAATCCGGACGTAATATTTCCTGTCGCGTTGCCGACCACACCGATCATAGAGGGGCTGACAAAGCCTGCCAGGTTTCCGAAGGAATTGATCATCGCAATTCCCACAGCGGCGGAAGATCCCGTCAGGAACATGGACGGAAGTGCCCAGAACGGTCCGAAAAGCGCGTATACGGACCCTATGATCAGCGCCAGCATTAAGACCGCCAGCAGGGAATGGGTGACATACCCTATGGCGACAAGGCTCAGCGCGGCCAGGATCAGAGGTATGATGACGTGGTTGCGTCGTTCCAGCTTCTTATCGGAATGAGCTCCCCACCATACCATCGTAATTGCGCCGAGAACATAGGTTGCGGCGGTGAAGAGGCCGATCTGCGTGGAACTCAGGTGCTCCGAAACTCTCTGAATGACCTGAGGCGACCAGAATGCCAAACCGTATTCTCCCATCTCGATGGCAAAGTAGACGAATATGAGAATCCAAAGGGGCTTATTCAGGAGAGTTTCCTTTGAGAGGGCCCTTTCCGACTTTATTTTATTTCTGTTTTCTTCTGCCAAAGTTGTCTCAATCCACGCTTTTTCCTGATCTGTCAGCCATTTTACGTCTTTCGGACCGTTTGGAAGCACGAAGAGCGTAACGATGCCGAAGATTACGCTGGGCAGGCCCCCGAATAAGAAGACCCATCTCCAGCTCTCCAAGTTCAGCCAGAAGACGTGATCCAGAACATATCCGAACAGAGGACCGCCGATCATGTAGGAAATGGGAATCGCAAGCATAAAACGAGAAATCGCTCTTGCGCTGTCCTGACCGCGGAACCAATAGGTCAAATACAGGATGACGCCGGGGAAGAATCCCGCTTCTGCGAGACCCAGCAGGAACCGGGCGATGTAAAGGTGGTGCACATTCTGTACGAATGCAGTCGCCATGACGATCAATCCCCAGGTTATCAGGATTCTTGCGATCCAGATACGGGCTCCTACCTTGGTCATAATGATATTGCTCGGAACTTCAAATATAAAGTAGCCGATAAAAAAGGCTCCTGCTATAAGGCCGAAAGCAGCGTCGGTTATCCCCAGGTCGACGTTCATCGTCAATGCTGCGTAGGCAAGGTTGGACCTGCCTATATAAGCGAGTATGTACAGCAGAATAAGATACGGTATCAGTTTCGTTGTGACTTTCTTTACGGTTTGATCTTCAAATGACTTGATGCTATCGTTCATCATAATCCCTCCTATCGTTATGATTACGCATCTTCATACGGTTCATCCCAGAGAACCAGCTTTGTGCCTATGCCCTTTTCCAGCGCGGTTTTATATAAATCATATCCCCAGGCCACGTCGAATACTGCCATTCCGCAGGCGACAAACGTGATCTTCTCCTCATCATTTTCCCTGCCCTTTTCTTCACCGTTTACGATTTGACCCAAGCTGGTTGATTCTTTCAGGCTTTTCACTTTCCCCTCATCGATCAGCCTGTAGATCGGTCCGCCGATAACACCGTCGTAATACGCCTGCTTATCAGGTGACTCGACGGCTTCTGCGACGTAGGTTTCATGGAGCTGGATGTGATCGTATATGATCTTGCTGTTGATCCAATACGCATCATCTGCCTTGGCTGGGCCCGACAGCAGAACCGTTGCGCCTTTTTTGATCCATTCGTCCTTGAAATGCAGCGGCTTCAGACGTGATGCGGCTACGGTGATGACGTCGCCGGAACGAAACGCCTCTTCTGCGTCTGTGGTCACCGCTCCGTCGATTCCCAATTTCTCCTTTGACCAGCTCAGAAACTTTTGGGCATTCTCTTCAAAGATATCATAACAGATCACTTTTTTCAGCCCCGGGAGCTGAGAAACGATTGATTTATAGCAGGCCATGTTGATGGGGCCGCATCCGATCACGGTGCATACCTCCGAATCCTTGCGTGCGAGATATCGCACGCCGACTCCGGGAACGGCGCCGGTTCTCATGGAGCTGAGCAGGTTCGCCGATGCAAAGCAGAGCGGTTCTCCCGTATCCTTGTCGTTCAAATTCAAAGTCAGCACCGACCTGGGAAGACCTTTCGATTTGTTTTCGGCATTTGAGCCGTACCATTTATTGCCGCACACGTCAAACCTGCCGCCCAGGTATGCGGGCATCGCGAAAAATCTTCTGTCGGGGCCGGCTACCGGCATATTGGGAAACGGGGTCTCCTTGGGAAATATGATTCCCATGCCATGGCTGTTGTGGTTGCTGCCTCCCATCAGGTAGTCTCCCTTTGCCAACAGGGAAAACACCTCTTCGGAAACATCCACACATTTCTTAACGTCCAGAACGCCTGCCTGCATCATATCAGGCTCTGAGAGATACAAGAATTCCGTCTTTTTTTTCATAACCTTCTCCTTTCAACCTGGAACAATATAAATGTATTATTTGATACGGAAAGAATAGCATTATACATAATTAATGTCAATGATATATTGCATATTAATTTTTTGTTCCCGAGTTTTTCGGAAAATGACCCAAAATTAACTTAATTATAGAAAAAGTACGCTAATAATAAAGATAATCGGTGCATATATTGACATATGCGATATATCAGTATATAAT
>CAMJRV010000439.1 GCA_946408315.1 uncultured Bacillota bacterium
TACTTTTTTAATCTTCAGATTCCATACTTAGGAAAAGAAAGAGCAGAAAGAGAATACCCCTTAAACAGTTTTATAAAGAGAGGCGTTATGGTTGCATCTGCCAGTGATTTCCCGGTGACAGATCCGCCAAATCCATTGGTTGGAATCCAAATTGGAACGACCAGAATAACTCCGGATTTTCTGCTTCCTTTAGTATGTTCAGATCAGGGGGATCCTAAATTTAAAGAACCGTTATGGTCTGAGGAAAGAGTAAGCTTACGTGAAATGATTGATAGTTTTACTTATAATGCAGCATTTGCCCATTTTTTAGAAAAAGAGACAGGGTCAATTGAAGTGGGCAAATCAGCCGACATGGTCATTTTAAACAATAATATTTTTAATATTCCCGAAACAGACATTTGCAATTTAAAGGTACAAGCCACTCTATTTAAAGGCGAAATCGTCTATCGGGATGAATTGGGGAGGTTTTTATGAATTCAACTGAAAAAAACAAACAGATCGTTAGAGAATTTTATGATTTAGCGATTAACAAAAAAGACTATGCATCTATTGCGGCTAAATATATAGGAGACCTATATATTCAACACAATCCTCTTGTAGAAGACGGACCGGAAGGATTTAAAAAATTTATTGAATTTCTTAAGACAGATTATCCTGATGCACGCAGTGAAATCAAGCGTATTTTTGCAGATGGAGATTTCGTAATCCTCCATGTGCATTCGTTCCGCCAGCCTAATACGCGAGGAAGAGCAATTATTGAAATTTTTCGAGTAGACAACGGTAAAGTTGTTGAGCATTGGGATACTATCCAAGAAATCCCTGGAACTTCTGCTAATCCAAATACAATGTTTTAAATAATAAAATCACTTTTTCAAAATGCTAAGACTGACGATTTATCGTCAGTCTTAGCATTGAAAAAACATACAAATTCAAGTTATTTTAGATACCCTGATTGCAGGAAGGAGAACTTTAAATGAGTATGAAGGAAGAGCTGGTAAGCGTAGTCGGAATCAGCCATGTCAGCGATGATCCGAAAGAGCTTGCTCAATATGGTGGAGATAGGAATTTTGATTTCCATGTCAGACCCGGTTTGGTTGTAAAACCTCAGAATGCGGAGCAGGTAAAAAAGATCGTCGAGTTGGCAAATCAGGCGAAAACGCCGTTGGTGCCGGTCAGCTCCGGAGGTCCCCATGTGAAAGGCGGAAGTGCGCCGAGCGTGCCAGAAGCGATCATGGTCGATCTCAGCGGCATGAAAAAGATCCTGAGCATCAACCGCCAACAGAGGATGGCCGTCGTTGAACCGGGCGTCACCTATTCGGAACTGCAGGCCGCTCTGGCGAAGGAAGACCTTGAGATCAACTTCCCGCTGAAGCCAAGAGCAAATAAATCGGTCGGGGCGAGCGTTCTGGAAACAGAGCCGAGACTGAATCCGATGCATCAGTGGGCATTCATCGACCCCTTGCGCTGCGTAGAGGTCACCTGGGGCGACGGAAATCAGATGTATACCGGTGAAGCCGCCGGAGGTCCCAAGGACCTGGAAAAACAATGGTCGGCCGAAAAATGGCAGGTGAGCGGTACCGGGCCGTGGATGCTTGATTTTTATCGGGTCCTGGCCGGCGCGCAGGGCAGCATGGGAATCGTAACCTGGGCAGCCGTAAGATGTAACGTCAAGAAACGGGTCGACAGGATGTATTTCGTAAAGAGCGACAGCCTGCAACGGATCACCGATTTCGTATATAAAGCCATGAAATTCCGCTTTCCCGATGAGCTGTTTCTTCTGAATAATGCACAGCTTGCATATTTGCTCGGAAAGAACGATTCCGAGATCGAAGGGTGGAAGGCCATCCTGCCAAAGTGGGCGGCATTGGTCGGCGTCTCCGGACGTGAAGTAGTGCCGGAACTCCGGGCGGAGACGAGAAGCAAGGATCTGGCGGATTTTGCCCAGAGCTGCGGCCTGGAACTGCTGACCGGAGTCTCCAAACTCAGTGAAGAGGCCATCAAGAAAGAACTTTCCATGCCGTCGGACGGCAATTGGAAGGATACATATAAAGGGTCCTCTCAGGACATCTTCTTTGTGACCCAACTGGAAAAAGCAGAGGTCTTCATTCAGAAGATGAATGAGGTTGCGACGGAACTGGGATATCCGGTGAATGAGATCGGAATCTACATTCAGCCGCTGCACATGGGTTCCTCCTATCATCTGGAGTTCACCCTGCCCTATGATCCAGGCAGCGTCAAGGAAAAAGAGCTGGCGAAGAAAGTCTATGAAAAGGCCAGCGTTGAAATGCTGAAGCTGGATGCGTACTATTACAGGCCGTATGGAATCTGGGCGGATCTGCAGTTGAACAAAGATGCTCAGTCCCGCATGGTTCTCAAGAAGATGAAAGATATCTTCGATCCGAATGGAATCATGAATCCCGGAAAGATTTCGCTATAGGACAGAAAGGAGAAACAAAAAATGGCGTTACAAGATTACAGACCAATGATGGAACGCTGCAGCAGCTGCCTTGGATGCAAATGGATCCCATTTGACAAGATCAAGAACCAGCGGTTTGCAGAAAATTGTCCCAGCAGTAAGTTCTTTAATTTCAATACATATTCCGCCAGAGGGCGCTTCCAGTTGGGTCAGGTGCTGCTGGACGAAAAATCCGAGTATACGGAACAGGCGGTGGAAGCCATCTATAACTGTACCTCCTGCGGACTCTGCGATGTTTCCTGCAAAATCTGCAGATACAATCTGGAGCCGCTGGAACACAACATCGCGTTAAAGGACAGCGCGACGGAGAAGGGAAAAGCCTATCCGGTGCAGAATGAGATCGTGAAGCAATTGAAGGCGGAAAAGACGATGATCCTCGGTTCTAAGAAAACCGACCGCCTCGATTGGTGCAAGAATCTGAAGCTGAAGGATCTGATGAAGGAAACTGCGGAGTACGCTTTCTTCCCGGGGTGCAAATTCAGCTATGATGACGCGCTGCAAAAGAGCGCCGTCAATACGGTAAAATTGCTGCAATCCGCCGGAGTCGATCTCGGCATCATGGGACAGGCGGACATGTGCTGTGCCGGACGCGCCCAGCAGATGGGCTTTACAAAGGATTTTGAAGAACAGGCGAAAGCCAATATCAAGGCGTTTCAGACGGCAAAAGTCAAGACCATCGTGACTCCCTGCTCCGACTGCTATTACACGTTTAAGAGGCTGTATGCGAAGCTTGGCATGGAGATCGAAGTGCTCCATACCGTGGAACTCCTTTCAAGGCTCATCGAAGAAGGCAAGCTGAAGCTCAAAAAAGAGATACCCATGACTGTCACCTATCATGATCCCTGCCATCTGGGAAGATTGGGCGAACCTTACGTCTCGTGGGAAGGCAAAGAGAAGAAAATCCTGAAGGCCGTTCACACCTGGGAACCGAGACGTCCGAGGTATAACGG
>CAMJRV010000440.1 GCA_946408315.1 uncultured Bacillota bacterium
TAAGGAGGTAAAACGTGAAAATCGATATGGTTTGGAGGAAAATCATGAATAAGCGGAAAAAAAACCTGATTTTGATTGTCGCTGTCCTGTGCGCGGCGGTCGCCGGACTGGGCTGGACCCTTTCCGGTCAGGGGACGGAGGCGCAAATAGTATCGTCGGAACGCGGCGATATCCAAAGATACGTGGAAGAGATCGGCGAAGTGAAGTGTGAGAACACCGCCACGGTTTATCTGGAGGGGAGCGGGCTGATCAAGAACATTGCCGTGGAAGAGGGACAGAAGGTCAAAAAAGGGGATCTGCTTTTAAACCTGGATCGGGAGCAGTCTGAAATCTCGCTGAGAAATGCGGCGGAGCTCCTCAATCAGGCCAAAGCCCAGTATGCTGCGGGAGAGGAGGTTTATACCACAGCGCTCAAAGACTATAACAACACCAGGTATCTGGCCGAAGAAGGGGCGGTAAGCCAGTGGGAGCTGACCCAGAAGGAAGCGGCGCTGAAAAGCGCAGAGGCAGTCCGATCCGGTTATAAAGCTTCCTTGGAACAGGCTGAGCTGAACATGCAGAACAATTCTCTTGAGCTTGGCAGGCAGCAGATTTTATCGCCCATCGACGGTACGGTTCTGGAGAAAAAAGTAGAGTTAAACGGATTGGGCACGCCCGGGACAGAGGCTTTTATCATAGGCGACACGGATAACATCGAGATCAAAGCAAAAATTCTGGCCGAAGATGCCGCCGGGATACAAGTCGGGAACAAAGCTGAAATTGTCATCCGTATGGATGGAAATCCTGTGCTGGAAGGAACTGTTACAAAAGTTGCGCCCACAGCCGGGGACGAAGTGTCTTCCCTTGGAGTCAGGCAGAAGAAGGTTGAAGTAACCATAAAGCCTCTAAAATCTGAGATATCTTTAAAGCCGGGGTCCGAGGTGGATGTAAAAGTGATCACGGAGACAAAGAGCCATGCGATCATCGTGCCCACCGCTGCTGTGTTTGATTATCAGGGCGAAAGCTGTGTATTCACAGTAGAGGAAGGAAAGGCTGTCCTCAGAGCGGTGAAAAGAGGAATCAGGAATGAATCCTTTGTCGAAATCACGGACGGACTGGAGGCTGGTGAAACCGTATTGGCCTCTCCCGACAACAGCATCGAGGAGGGAATGCGGATCAAGGCCGAATGATATATTGATTCCACCGTTACATTTATTGTACAATGTAAATCAAGCAGGGACAGCGGCTTGCCCATATGGCAGAATCGGCTTGGACAATTAAAATTCTGCTGAGATGGAACGGAAAGGAAGCAAATAAAATGTATGAAACCTTTGAGAAGTTAAGGGCCGATAGGAAGGAGCAGATCATCCAGGTTTGTCTGGAAGAGTTTGTTGAAAACGGCTATAGAAATGCTTCCACCAATACCATTGTAAAGCGGCTGGGAATTTCAAAAGGAGTGCTGTTTCTCTACTTTAAGAATAAAAGGAATTTGTACCTTTATCTTGTGGAGTATGTCATGGAGATCCTTACGAGAGATTACTTCAGGACATACGAGAACGGACCGGCCATGGAGAACGATGTCTTTGATCATATGGGCCAGCTATATAAGGATGTGATTCAAAACAAACCATTGATTTTCTTATTTATGATGCAGGCATTTATCAATACACCCGAGGAACTCAAAGAAGAGGTCGAAGCCAGGCATAACCAGTCTCATGAAAGGATGGCTCAGTATATAAACCAGGCCGGTTTCCGTCAGGGAATCGACTTTCGGCTGGTGGACGATCTGCTGCATATGGTTTCCTATTATATCGGTCAGTTAATAGCAAATGATCTGAAAGGGAAGGACCTGAATACGATAATCAATGATGAGATCAAAAAGAATCTGGTGCGATATGTGGAACTGTTTGAAAAGTATGTCGATATTATGAGATACGGAGTCTATGAAAGATAATATAGCTCAAAATGAAACGGGCACTCATCAATGAGATACCCGTTTTTTGATTATGGTTTTCAGGATAAGCCTGCTTAGACTGCGCGGCTTATTTTATTTCTTGATCAGCAGGCTGTGGCCTGTCATCTCCGCCGGTTTTTCGAGTCCCATCAGATCCAGCAGCGTCGGAGCCACGTCGGCCAGAACGCCGCCTTTCATCAGCTCAACAGGTTCGTTTGCAATGACCAGGAAGGGAACCGGGTTCAGGGAATGGGCCGTCACCGGATTTCCCTCGTCATCGAGCATATAGTCGGCATTTCCGTGGTCGGCGGTGAGGATGACCTGGCCGCCCAGGGCGAGGACTGCGTCGATGACCTGGGGAACACACTTGTCAAGGGCTTCGACGGCTTTTTTCGCCGCGTCGATGCTGCCGCTGTGTCCCACCATGTCGGGATTGGCAAAGTTCAATATGATTACATCGTAGAAATCTTCTTTAATCTTTTCAACGAGCTTTTCCGTCACGAGGAATGCGCTCATCTCCGGCTGGAGATCGTAGGTCGCTACCTTCGGAGAGGGGATCAGGATCCGGTCTTCTCCGTTGTTGGGGGCTTCCACGCCGCCGTTGAAGAAGAAGGTTACATGAGCGTATTTTTCCGTCTCCGCAATGCGCAGCTGGGTAAGGCCGAGGTGGGACAGGTATTCGCCCAGCGTATTCTTTAAAGACTGAGGCGGGAAGGCCACGAGGACATTGGGCATTTCCGCATCATACTGGGTCATACAGACGTACCGCAGGTTGGAAATCGTCTTCGTCCTGTTGAAGCCGCCGAACTTGGCATCGACGAAGCACCGGGTGATCTCTCTTGCCCTGTCCGGCCTGAAATTGAACATGATAATGGAATCGTTATCCTGTACGGTGATGGCTTCCCCGTTTTCCTTGCAGATGAGAGAAGGCAGGACAAACTCGTCGTTATTTCCCTTCTCATAGGATTTTTCCAGAGCCGCTGCGGCGCTCCCCGCCTTTTCTCCTGTGCCCAGGGTCATGGCGTCATAGAATTTCTGTACGCGTTCCCAGCGGTTATCCCGGTCCATGCCGTAGTATCTGCCGGAGATGGAGGCGATCTGTCCGATTCCGGCTTTGGCAAGATAGTCCTCCAGCATTTCAAAATAGATTCCCGCGCTTTGCGGCGGAACGTCTCTGCCGTCCAGGAGGGCATGGATATAGAGGTTTTTGACTCCCCTTTCCTTCGCCATGTCAATCAGGGCAAAGAGGTGAGTGATATGGCTGTGTACGCCGCCGTCGGAAAGCAGGCCGAGGAGGTGGAGGGCCGAGTTGTTCGTTATCGCATGGTCCATGGCCTCTTCCAGAGCCGCATTATGAAAGAACAGGCCGTCGTTGATCTCTTTCGTAATCTTTGTCAGCTCCTGATAAACGATTCTTCCGGCTCCGATATTGAGGTGGCCTACCTCGGAATTCCCCATCTGTCCTTCCGGAAGACCCACGTCCATAC
>CAMJRV010000441.1 GCA_946408315.1 uncultured Bacillota bacterium
TTGATGTCTCCCGCTGCGAGTTTGTCGGCAGCCTCAGCCAGCCCGATGATCGGGAGTCCTATTTTCCGGGACAGAAGCGTACCTGTGGCCACCGCAAGAGCCATGCAGAAAGCCGATATGACGAACATGGCCAGAAACGCAAAGAGAAACGTCCTCTGAGAAGCCTGAAGGCTTTGGTCCGCAAGACTGATTCCGTCGTCGATCAGCGCCTGGATGTCTTTGTCGATCCTGTTG
The DNA here is from genome assembly GCA_946408315.1 of uncultured Bacillota bacterium. Classification (GTDB taxonomy): domain Bacteria; phylum Bacillota; class Clostridia; order Peptostreptococcales; family Anaerovoracaceae; genus Anoxybacterium. The sequence continues at coordinate 235 of CAMJRV010000441.1, forward strand.
ATTCTGGAGTGAAAATCGGGCGCGAGATTCATGGCGCCGCTGTAATCAGCCGATTGCAGCAATGCGCTTAACTGTTCCATCACCCCGTCGGCCGACGCCATGTCCTGCTTCAGCGTCTTGTATAGCTCAGACGATACTCCCGTATTCTCAAATTGCTCCATCAGCCCTGCATTTTCCTTCCTCAGGCCATCAATCGTTTTCAGCCGCTTTTCAGACTGCAGAATATCCCGTTCATAAAGCATGAGAACGAAGGTATTATTCATCTTTAGAAGATTCTTTTGAATGTTAAAGAGATAGGTCGCCGGAACGAAATGGCCGGAGTAGATCTCGTTGGTGTTGCTGTTTGTGCTGTAGATGGCGCCGACGCCGAAAACGCCTGCGATCGCCGAAAATAAACCGATCATCATAAACGCCAGGATCAATTTTTTCTTAATGCTGAGATTCTTCCACATATCATGCTCCTTTATTGGGTCCACCTCTGGGAATCCAAAACAGATCGATCTTTTAAATTCATTGTAGCCGTGCCATGTAAAGACGAGATTAACCCGAAGTTAAATATCCGTAAAAAATAAAGTTTACAAACATTTAACATCTTCTTAACGGGCGCGAAACGATCGGCCGGATATGCCATGATAAAATGGGGTCGAAGGAGGATTTATTATGACAGAGAAAGATATTCAGGATTTAAAGAATATTATCGATAACAGGGCGATCAGGACTGTTTTCCAGCCGATCATTTCCCTCCGGGACGGAGAAGTGCTCGGTCATGAAGCCCTCAGCAGAATTACATATGATTGTTCCATTATGGATATGGAGACGCTGCTTGCCCTGGCAGGTCAGTATAACTGCCTGTGGGATCTGGAGCAGCTTTGCAGAACCAGGGCCTTTGAAGCGGCCTTTCGCTTTATGATTCCTCCCTACAACAAAAAGCTGTTCATCAACGTGAACCCCAACGTCCTTCACGACGAATCGTTCCAGACAGGATTGACAAGAGAATATCTGAACCAGTATCACATTTCATCCAGCAATATTATCTTTGAAATTACGGAACGGAACATCATCAAGGATATCGACAGCTTTATCGCCACAGTCAACCACTATAAAAGCCAGTCCTATAAAATTGCCATCGACGACGCGGGCGCCGGATATTCCGGGCTAAATCTGATCAGCGACGTCAATCCGAATTATATCAAGCTGGATATGAAGCTGACCCGCGACATCCATTCGGACGGCCTGAAAGCTGCGCTGGTAAAGGGTATGGTGGAGCTGTCGAAAATCTCCGACATCTCCCTCATCGCAGAAGGGATTGAGACAGAACAGGAAATGGAAACGCTGATCGGGCTCGGCGTTCAATATGGGCAAGGCTTCTTCATTCAATATCCTGACGCCGAGGTGAAGGATACCCATCCCTCTCTCATCAAAAGGATCAAAGATCTGAATCTCAAGAAAAACAACGATCTGCTCAACGGTATTTTCAACACGCCCATCGAGAATCTCTGTACAAGGACGAGCACGATCCCGCCGACAGAGCTGATCCCGTCCGTTTACGATATGTTCCGGCACAATCCCGACTGGTTCGGACTCTGCGTCATAGAAGACAATGTCCCCGTAGGGATCGTCACAAAGGAAAGCCTTGCCATAAAGCTGAGCGGCCAATACGGCTTTGCCTTGTATCAGAACAAGCCGATCTCCCACCTGATGGACAGGAACTTTTTATCTGTCGACTGTAAAACACCGGTGAATATCGTTTCCTCTGCGGCCATGGCCCGGGAATCAGACAAGCTCTATGATTTTATTGTGGTAAAAAGAGACGACGAGTATCTGGGAACGGTAACGATAAGAGATCTGCTGAAAAAGACGACGGAACTGGAAGTCGCGGCGGCAAAACACTTGAACCCCCTGTCCGGGCTGCCGGGGAACCTGGTCATCGAACACAGGCTTCAGCAATGCGTCAATAGCGGAAACTACAGCGTCGCCTACCTGGATATCGATAATTTCAAAGCATACAACGACGTCTACGGTTTTGAAAACGGAGATCTGATCTTAAAACTGCTGTCCTCCATTATCGTCAGAAATATATGCGATGATGAGTTTGTTGGACACATCGGCGGAGATGATTTTGTCATTATCGTCCGAAGCCGCGTGGAAGCTGATTATTTCAGAAATATCGTTGTGGAATTTGAAAATGAAGTGCTGAGATTTTACAATCAGGAAGATATTGAAAAGGGCTACATTATTGCGAGAAACCGGCGGAATGAGGTGGAGAAGTTTCCGTTGATTACCCTGACTGCGGTGTCGGTCAACGACAGAAATCAGCACTTCAAAGATGTGTTTGATCTTACGGAAACCCTTGCCTCTTTAAAGAAGTCGAAGAAACTGCGAAATCAGGGCATCTTATAACCCCTGCCCCGTACCGTCCGGATATACTTGCTTTCCCCTTCCTCTTCTCCGAGCTTTCTCCTCAGATACCTGATGTGAACGTCCACCGTCCTGGTTTCTCCGTCGTAATCGATTCCCCAGATCTGATCCAGCAGCTTATCCCGGGTCATGACCACTCCCCTGTTCTCCGCCAGTGTCTTCAGCAATTCGAACTCCTTCATGGACAGCTCTACCTCCACGTCATTGAGCCTCACTTCATGCCGTTCCACGTCGATGGTCAGCTCGCCCCTTGTAAGCCTATTCTCTTCCCCGTTCTGATTGGAGCGTCTCAGGACGGCTTTGATCCTCGCCATCAGCTCATGAACGCTGAACGGTTTCGTCATATAGTCGTCCGCCCCGAATTCCAGGCCCATCACTTTATCGATGTCCTCATTCTTTGCCGTCAGCATGATAATCGGTGTTTTCACTCCCCTTCCCCGCAGTTCCCTGCAGATGTCCAATCCGTTCTTGCCCGGGAGCATCAGGTCGAGCAGAATCAGATCCGGTTTCTCCCGGATCGACATCTCAAACCCTTTTATGCCGTCCTCGGCTTCCAGCGTCTGATAGCCATTGCTCGTCAGATTGTAGGAGAGGAGCTCCCGAATGTTGGCTTCATCCTCTATGATCAAAATTTTTTTCATCTCTGTCCCGCCCTTTTCCGTATGATAATCCACATATATCATACAGATATCATACAGAAACGATGTTAACACGGAGTTAAGGGCAGATTAAATGTCTGTAAGAAAAAA
>CAMJRV010000442.1 GCA_946408315.1 uncultured Bacillota bacterium
TTTCAGTATAGGAGGATCAGGATGATGAAAGAAGAGTTTACATTTGGAATCTACCCGCTCAGTGTGGCGGGGACGCCTTTCGGCGTGGCCGCCGGGCCTGAGGACGATTATCATAAAATACGTTTTGCGCTGAATGACCTTCAGGGAGACAACAGGCTGCTGACGCCGAGAGTCTATCTCATCTATACGCCGGAGTGGGAGGAGAAGATGTTCTCTCTCGGGGACCGCTATCTGGAAGCCGGCTTGGTCGCCGACCTCGTAGTGGGCGTCGGTGATTGGACGCAAAGTGAGCAGCTTTCCCTGGAAATGGATCGTTGGATCGGATTTATCCGAAAGGTCATTGCACGGTACGGCGCTTCTCTGTCTTCTCTGCAGATCACGAATGAACCCAACCTTTCGTTTATGGAAGGTTCAAAGCCCTACATTGTGCAGGCGCTTGCAGAGGGGGTCATGGCGGCGAAAAAAGAAATTCGCAACTTAAATCTTTCCATAGAAGTCGGATTCGGTTCGGTGCCGGACGGCCCCGCGGCGGTTTCACAATTTTGGAGTGAACTTGCGGAGCTTGGCGGCGATGCTTTTATCCGTTCTGTTGATTTTGTGGGATATAATTTTTATGTCGATGTATTTGAGGACAAACCCCTTGATTTGAAAGAAATACCGGCAGTTACGGAGCAGCTGCTGCGCAGCCTCAGGGAAAACAATCTTAAGACGGCCGGTATCCCCGCATCGGTCCCCATCAGAGTCACCGAAAACGGATGGCCGACCGGGAAGAATCCGATCGCCAATGTCGAGAGGTCTTACGAGCGTCAGAGCGAAGTCCTGGAACTGGTGATACGGACAACCCACGGCTTGCGCGAGGAGCTTAACATTACGAAATACGTACTCTTCGGTCTTCGCGATGCCGATAGTTCGAAAGAGGACTTATTCCATCAGTATGGAATTCTGCGGGACGACTATACGCCGAAACCGGCCTACGCGACATTTCAAAAACTGGTGGCTGAACTAGACGCTTCGATATCAGGCTCTCGGGGATTACCGCGTTAAAATAACATCAGCAATGTTCCCGATACGACGAGCAGGAGGCCTGCGAAGGATTTTCGGGAAAGCTTTTCTTTAAGGAAGATACAGGAAAATGCGATGGCGACGACGATGCTCAGCTTATCGATAGGAACGACCAGGCTGGCCTTTCCTTCCTGCAGCGCGCGGTAATAGCAAAGCCACGAGAGGCCGGTGGCAAGGCCGGAGAGCGTGATAAAGATCCAGCTTTGTCTGTCGATTTCCTTTATGAGCCTGTGCTTTTTTTGAAATAAAACGATCCCCCAGGCCATAATCAGCACGACAATCGTACGGATTGCCGTCCCTAAATTCGATTCGATCCCCTGTATTCCTATCTTGCCCAGGATAGAGGTCAGCGCGGCGAAGACGGCGGACAGGGCGGCATAGAAAAGCCAGGACCTGCTCCCGGTATCTGAGGGCTCTGATTCCTTCCGCTGTATCATGAGATAGGTCCCGGCAGCGAGCAATACGATTCCAAGCGCCATCCACATGGTAGGAATTTCGTTTAAAAACAGAAAGGCAAACAGGATGGTCAATATGGTGCTGCTCTTGTCGACGGGGGTCACCTTGTTTACATTTCCGAGCTGCAGCGCTTTGAAATAGCACAGCCAGGACGCGCCGGTCGCGCCGCCTGAAAGGATCAGGAATATGAGGCTGTGGGCGGAAATCGTGCCGATGGTGTGCTGGGAGCCCACGACGAAGACCATCAGCCAGGAAAAGAAGAGCACAACGATGGTGCGAAGCGCGGTTGCCAGGTTGGAGTCTGTATTTTTGATCCCGATTTTCGCTAAAATAGACGTCATTCCTGCGAACAGCGCCGAGCCGAACGCATAGAAAAGCCACATTGACATCCCTCCGATCAATAAGCTAAGATAAAAATATCATACGGGAAAGGATGATTCAATCATTGGAAGCAAATAAAGTAATAAACGATCGTGAATATAAGATCAGGCCGCTGTCAGGCAGCAATGAGTCTGAGCTGCAGGCACTGTGCGAAAGGTGTTCTGACTACTGGGAATTGCATGAAGGCCGGATGCCCAAAGACGCATGGAATATCATTCTGTCCGATTTGCCGCCGGATAAATCGCCGGAAGATAAATTTCTCTTCGGCGTGTATCGTGAGAATGACGTTTTAATTGCGGTAATCGATATCATGAAAGATTATAAGGAACCCGGAGAGTGGATGATAGGCCTGCTGATGATCGATCCTGCGGAAAGAGGAACCGGACTGGGGCGAAAATTACATGATGATATAAAGGTTTGGGTTTCGGAAAAGCGCGGCAAGTTGCTAAGGATTGGGGTCGTGGAAGAAAATCTCAAAGGTTATCGGTTTTGGAGTAAAATGGGATACATTGAATCGCATCGGGTAGAGAGAACCTTTGGAAATAAATCACACACGATAATTCTTATGAATTTACTTCTTGAGTAACTTAAGCAGGAGTGATTGATATGTGCGGCAGATATACATTTTTTACAGATAAAAAGCTTCAGGAAATCGACGAAATTGTGGAGCAGGTCAGCAATGAAATCCTGCTTGAACAGGTGGAGGCCGGAGAAATCTTCCCGACGAACGCGGCGCCGGTATTGATCCCCTACGGTGATGTCGTGATCCCAAGATTGATGATCTGGGGTTTTCCGAACTTCAGAAACAAGGGAGTTATCATCAACGCGCGGTCAGAAACAGCCGGGGAATCGAGAATGTTCCGCTCCTCTCTGAAGCAGCGGCGGTGTGTGGTTCTATCGACGGGATTTTATGAGTGGGACGGTGCCAAGAACCGGTTTCTTTTCAATGTCCCGGACAGCGGGATGCTTTATATGGCCGGGCTCTTTGACCGGTTTGACGGCCAGGATCGATTTGTGATCCTGACCAGGGCGGCCAACGCCTCCGTGGAGAAGATTCATGACCGAATGCCTGTGGTGCTGTTGAAAGATCAGATCCGTGACTGGCTTTACGACTTCGATCAGGCGAAGGCCATCCTGTCGGGAGATTGCCCCGACCTGATAAAGAATTAATTTTTCTATTGTATTCCTTCTGCCGTTGTTCTATTATAAAGGTAGTTATAGTAGTAACGTACGAAAAATTAAATATTTCTTGGTTGATGGCTACGGGAGAGTCCTCTAAACAGGCACCGAAGGAGAAAGTTGTAAATCGATCATAATTTACGATGAACCTTTCAGGTAAAAGGACCGCAGCCGGACAGAACTCTGAAAAGCGGCTGAAAAGGCCGCACCGGAGGAGCAACTCGACTCATGATCGCGCAGCAATCGTGGGGAGAGGAATCTCTCAGGTAAAGATACAGAGAAGATGATAGGGATTTCCTGTCGTCTTCTTTTTATTTA
>CAMJRV010000443.1 GCA_946408315.1 uncultured Bacillota bacterium
GACAAGTTATATTATAACTCACATGCATTCTTCTGATTGATCGTGGTCTTTCCCTATTCCACCGTAACTGACTTCGCCAAATTCTTCGGCTTATCGATATCGCAGCCTCTCAGCTTGGCGATATGATAGGAAAGCAGTTGGAGTGGCACGACGGACAGCAGCGGCGTAAGTTCATCCATGCAGTCCGAAATATAGATCACTTCGTTGGCCTGCTTCTCGATTTCCCGGTTGCCTTCCTTTGCGAGCCCGATGACATAGGCGCCTCTGGCCTTTACTTCCTGAATGTTGGAAAGCATCTTTTCAAAGAGGCGGTTCTGGGTAGCCAGTGCGATGACGAGGGTTCCCTGCTCGATCAGAGCGATGGTTCCATGCTTCAGCTCTCCCGCCGCGATGGCGAAGGAATTGATATAGGAGATCTCCTTCAGCTTCAGCGAACCTTCAAAGGAAACGCCGGAGTCCAGCCCTCTCCCGATAAAGAAGACCTGCTCTCTCTTGTAAAGCCCCTTGGCGATTTCCATGATCTTGCCTTCCTGGCCCAGAGTCTCTTTGAGCTTGTCGGGAATCTGCTTCAGCTCCTCAATATAGCGGCGATAGACGTCCATATCGAGGATTCCTTTCGTATAGCCCATGTATAATGCGATGAGATACATGCACATCAACTGGGTCGTATAGGCTTTTGTGGAAGCCACGGCGATTTCCGGACCGGCCCAGGTATAGAATACATCGTCGGACTCTCTGGCAACGGAACTTCCCACTACGTTGACTACCGCTAAGATCCGGGCGCCCTTGTTCTTGGCCTCTCTCAATGCCGCCAAAGTGTCCAGGGTTTCCCCCGACTGGCTGATGGCGATAAACAGGGTTTTGTCATCCACAAAGGGATCCCTGTACCGGAATTCCGAGGCGATATCCACCTCCACCGGGATTTGCGCCAGCTTTTCAATGATGAATTTTCCCACCAGCCCGGCGTGGTAGGCCGTGCCGCAGGCCACGATATATACCTTTGTAAATTTCTCAAGATCTTCTTTTGTCAGAGAAATGCCGTCCAGCTTGATGATATCGTTATCGTCAAGTCTCCGGTTCAGCGTCTCGTACAGACCCTTCGGCTGTTCGTGGATCTCCTTGAGCATGAAGTGATCGTAGCCTTCCTTTTCGGCGGCATCCGCATCCCAGGTCACATGGAATACGTCTCTTTTCACTTCTTTTCTCTCGGCATTGTAAATTTTCACGTCGTTCTTTGTCATGACAACGGTTTCGTTATTCTCAATGAGATAGATCTTGCGGACGTGCTTCAGCAGCGCCGGAATATCCGATGCGATAAAGTTGCAGCCCTCGCCCAGTCCGACGACCAGCGGGCTGTCTTTCCTGACGGCGACCAGCTTATCCGGCTCCTTGCTGCAGATGGCGGCGATTCCGTAAGCGCCTCTCATCTTATCCACCGCTTTAAACACCGCGTCGGTCAGATCTCCGTCGTAATAAAGCCCGATCAGATGGGCGATAACCTCCGTATCCGTTTCCGAGGCAAAGACGACTCCGTGTTCCTTTGCAAGCCATTCCCGCAGTTCCACGTAATTTTCAATGATGCCGTTATGAACGATGGCAACCGTATTGTCCATGTTGCTGTGAGGGTGCGCATTCACGTCGGACGGCGCCCCATGGGTCGCCCATCTCGTATGACCGATCCCAAGACCGCTGTTGAAGTGCTCTTTTGCGATGGCAGCTTCCAGATTTGCAATTCTGCCCTTGTACTTGCGAACCTCTATTTTGCCGTTTTTGTATAAGGCAATTCCCGAGGAATCATATCCTCTGTATTCCAGTTTTTTTAAACCCTCAATGATGATGTCACAGGCATTTCCGTCGCCGACATAGCCAACGATACCGCACATATGTATTCCTCCTATCCGAATCTTTTTGTCAGCAAGGACGCCAGGTTTTCCGCCAGCTTTGTAATCTGCTCGATATCCTTGCCTTCTATCATAACTCTGACCAGCGGCTCTGTGCCCGAGGGACGGATCAACACCCTTCCTTCGCCGGCCATGAGCTCCTCTACCCGTTTAATTTCATTGCTGATTTCCGGGTCTGTCATATATTTTTTCTTATTTTCATTCTTGATCTTTGCGTTCTTCAGCACCTGCGGGTAAATGGTTACCTCGTCGGCCAGTGCGGACGGCTTTACGCCGGATTCCCGGATTGCCCTGATCAGCTGCAGCGCCGACAGAATGCCGTCTCCCGTGGTAGTGTGGTTTAAAAATATGATATGGCCAGACTGCTCACCGCCGATGACACAGCCCGTTTTCAACATGCTTTCCAAAACGTAGCGGTCACCCACCTGAGTCGTTTCCACCGAGCACTTGATGCCTTTGACAGCGCGGTGGAAGCCGATGTTGCTCATGACGGTGGCAGTTACCATATCGCCCTGGAGCAGTCCGTTTTTCTTCAGCATCTTCGCGCAGATGTAGATCATCTTATCTCCGTCGATCAGGCGTCCCTGCTCGTCAACAGCGATCAGTCTGTCAGCATCGCCGTCGAACGCCAGGCCCAGATCGGCTTTTTCAGCCAGAACCCTCTTCTGAAGCTCCTCCGGATGGGTGGAACCGCAGCGTTCGTTGATGTTCATTCCATTGGGATCGTTATAAATGACGGTCACGTCGGCTCCGAGTTCACGGAAGACCTTCTCCGCCACCTTATAGGCCGCGCCGTTCGCACAGTCGACCACGAGCTTCATCCCCTGAAGATCAGTGTCGATCGTACTCTTCAGGAAATCAGCATACAGAGTCAGCGCGTCTTCTTCTGCCTCCAGGCAGCGTCCCAGCATGTCGCCGGTAATATGGCTGTTGACGTCAATGTTTCTGAGAATGATATCTTCGATTTCATCTTCAATGTCGTCGTCCAGCTTAAAGCCTTCTCCGTTGAAGAATTTTATCCCGTTGTACTCGAAGGGATTATGGGATGCAGAGATCACCACGCCCGCGTCGGCGTTGAAGTACCGCACCAGATACGCAATAGCAGGGGTCGGCAGGACTCCTGCCTTGATTACATTTCCGCCCATCGCCAGGATTCCGGCACTGATGGCATCCTCAAGCATATCTCCCGATATCCTCGTGTCCTTTGCAATGAGAACCACCGGCCTCTGCCGGTCCTTGCTGAGGACAAAAGCTCCGGCTTTTCCCAGGTTGAACGCGAGTTCCGGAGTAAGCTCCGAATTGGCCACGCCCCTGACTCCGTCTGTTCCAAAAAGTCTGCCCATATGTTACTTGCCTCCTTGAGCACCTATCCACATTTGCAAAGCAAATGTCAGGAAGGTGCCATACAGAAATTCCCCGGCTTCAGCCGGATTGGAATTTTTCAGTTATTGTTCTGTCTGATTCAATGTGATGTGAACCTCTTCCGGG
>CAMJRV010000444.1 GCA_946408315.1 uncultured Bacillota bacterium
TAAAAACGGACTCGGCCACGTATACGCTGCCCGCTGCGGAAATCAATATTACAGCGATATCACAGCAGCTCGGCACGAACGTAGCGCTGAAGGATATCACGGTATCCGTCAGCATCGCGGCGCCGTCAAGCCAAATGAGCAAGGCAGTGGAAGACGCTGCGAAAAACGGCGGCTTTATTCCTATGATCCAGGCTGCTGATTATACGGTAACATGCAGCTATGGAGGGCGTACGGTAAGCCTCAGCAGCTTTAACGCATATGTAGAGAGAACGGTTGCAATTCCCGACGGCGTTGATCCGTCAAAAATCACAACCGGTATCGTAGTCAATCCGGACGGCACGATTCACCATGTGCCGACCGAAGTTACAGTGATAGACGGTAAATACTATGCGGTCATAAACAGTTTGACGAACAGCACCTACTCTGTTGTATGGAATCCCGTTGAGTTTTCCGATATGAAAAACCACTGGGCTAAGGCATCGGTCAACGATATGGGTTCGAGAATGGTTGTAAACGGGATTGGAAACGGTAATTATGAACCCAACAGGAATATGACGCGCGTTGAGTTTGCCGCTGTTATGGTGAGGGCCTTAGGGCTTGAACCGGAAAAGGGTGCCAGTGTCTTTGGAGACGTTGCCGCCACAGAGTGGTACTGCGGATATGTTAAGACAGCTACAGCCTATGGAATCATAAAGGGCTATTCTGACGCATCCTTTGGACCTTATGACACGATTACCCGTGAGCAGGCCATGACGATGATCGCGCGTGCGATGAAAATAACCGGATTGCAGACGGAACTGAAAGACAGTGAAATAAGTTCGCTTTTGACAAATTATAAAGACGGCTCAGTTGCCTCGAATTATGCAAAGAGCAGTATTGCAGCATGCCTGAAAACGGAGATCGTTGCAGGTCGGACCGACAATACAATCGCACCGAAAAACAATATCACTCGTGCAGAAGCAGCCGCGATTGTTCAGAGATTATTACAAAGATCGGATCTTATCTAGCCAAAAAACAGTAGGGCCCCTTCCATGGTTTCATTTGAAAAGTGAGCATGGTATAATAAAGTAAGCACTAAGCTAAGCAGAAATTGTTAAAGGTCATCTACTGTGAGAAGAAGTATGGAGAAAGTGCGTTTCCAGGACATGGAACGCACTTTATTCATATCAGTATGAAATCAAAGTGTCTAAAGAAATTTATATGGGGGAATTTATAATTGAATATACAAATATTTGGAAAATCAAAATGCTTTGATACAAAGAAAGCGGAGAGATACTTTAAAGAGCGAGGGATCAAATATCAGCTCATTGATATTATTCAGAAAGGAATGAGCAAAGGCGAATTGAGCAGCGTTAAGCAAGCGGTAGGCGGATATGAAAAGCTAATTGATCCGAACTGTAAAGATAAGCAATTATTAGGGCTAGTCAAATATCTCAGAGAGGAAGATATCGGAGAAAAAATTCTTGAAAATCCCAAGCTAATTAAAACGCCAGTTGTTCGTAACGGAAATAAAGCAACGATTGGTTATGAAGCAGATGTATGGAAAAGTTGGGAATAGTAAAAATTTCGACATTTTATTGGAAATATTGCAAAATATTCTGGAATGATCCTTTGATATATGATATATTTCATTATATTAGCATGAATCCTGTGCACATCTAACTAACCGTATTATTATCTATGATTGGAGGATATCGAAGATGTATTGTAAAAATTGTGCAAAAGAAATTGACGACAGAGCAGTCATTTGTCCGCATTGCGGTGTTTCGCAGGTAGCTGCTCCACAGGTGGTTGATAATGGTGGCGCCGGCTGGGGTCTTTTGGGCTTCTGTATTCCACTCGCCGGGTTAATTCTATTCCTGGTTTGGAAAGACACGAAGCCTAGAACTTCAAAAGCTGCGGGTGTTGGCGCTTTAATCGGTGTCGGTATTGGCGTTCTTTTCTATATATTGGCGTTTGGGCTGGGAATTCTGGGCGCAATAGGAAGCGCGGGCTATTAATCCGGCGGCGCATACTTGCCATGACACGTTTTTTTTACCGATGGCTTCCGATTGTATTCGGCTGTCATTGCCAGGCGGAACGTTCCTTTTTTCTGCGCGGAAAGCAATTCCCGATTTGTGCAAGATGTACCGGAGAATTGTTTGGGTTTATAATTTTAGGAATAACCTATGGGATGTATCGCCCGCCAATCTTATATGCCGCAATTTTTTTAATTCCTATGATACTGGATGGTGGAATTCAATTCCTGACCGAATATGAAAGCACCAACACCAGGAGATTTTTGACAGGGTTTCTTTTTGGATTTGGACTCTTTCATCTGTTTCTGACAAGTATTATCGCTACATATTGGTATGGATATCATTTCATTTGAGCACTTTAATTTCCCTCTTTCAGAGGGATTTTTCATTTAATTCTGCAAGCGCTTTCCATGAAATATCGGGATGGAGATACCGTTTTCTGTTCTGGGTTTTGTCTTTATAATTGATTGCCTTGCTTGGGCAGCATTGAATACTGGAAAAAGTGATATGGGTTCGAAGTAATGGAAAAATGATAGGCGCGAAAGAAGATGATGGCTTGGGTGTTGTAAACAAGTATTTGGAAGAAGGATGGAGAGTTAAGCATATATCGGCATGTGCCGTAGGCGAAAGCATAAACACAGGCCAAGCGTATATTGTGATTGAAAAGGATCATAATTAGCAGAGGAGCATGCATTGATGATCTGCCTTGATCAAAATTCAGTAAATACGTGCAGAGCAGTTATTGTCTGATGAAACCAAAATGCAAAATAAAGGGGAGAAATTATGATTACACCTTATCTTACATTCAACGGGAACTGTAAAGACGCGCTGAACTTCTACCGTGCCGTCTTCCATTGCGACGAGCCAAAAGTTTTGCCTTACGGTGACTATATGCCGGAGGGGTCAAAGACGCCGCCTGAACTGCTGCGTACTTGGGTCATGCACGCCGAGATGGTTATCGGCGGTACGAACGTCTGGTTTGCCGATGAAGCTATGCCGCCCAAGAACGGTGACAATATCAAACTAACCGCCACGGTACGTACGGGCAGGGAAGCGGCAGCTGTCTTCGACGCGCTTTGCGCGGGTGGCGAGGTGACGCTTCCGCCGACCGAGACCTTCTACAGCGTGTTCCATGCCGCAGTAACAGACAAGTTCGGTGTGAACTGGAATGTCGTCGCTGAGGAAGCGCCGAAAGCAAGCGGAGGTATGAAGCATGAATAGCGAACGTGTATACAAAATGAAAATCTCCGGCGTCTACCCTCTGTATATTCAAAAAATTGAGCGTAAAGGACGCACGAAAGCGGAAGTCGATACCGTCATCCAATGGCTGACAGGTTATGATGAACAGGGATTGCAGTCTAAAA
>CAMJRV010000445.1 GCA_946408315.1 uncultured Bacillota bacterium
CTGTGGATACCCACGTATTCCGCGTATCAAACCGAATCGGGCTGGTCCAGGAGAAGGATGTACTGAAGACGGAGCTGTCCCTCATGAAGGTGCTGCCGGAGACAAAGTGGACACAGATGCATCACGCGTTGATCTGGCATGGCAGAAGGGTGTGCGACGCGAGACGGCCCCAATGCGGGATCTGTCCCTTGAACGGGATCTGCCTGTACGCACGGGGCACGGCCGGTCCTCAGCGCGATCGATGACGCGTCTGATAATATTTTTTTCGAACCTGGCGGGTAAAGCCATAATCGATGATCTTCGGCCTGCCGCCGATCTTGCCCCAGTTGACGGCCCGGCCCAGATCTCCGATCAGCAGGTGGTATTGCTCTGAGATGAGCCTTAAACCGCTGACCAGAAACAGTTCCTCATTGCTTCCGACGCGGAAATAATTCCAGACAAAAGAGATGTCGGGGATTCGCTCCGCCTTATCCATGATTAAAAAGCGGTAATCCGCCGATACGTCGTAAACCCGGGCGAACAGATTGGAGCGGTCGGCAAGGGCGATCCTGTACTCTTCAAAATTTTGTGCGATTCCTCTCATGTTCCGCGCTTCCTTGACAACCTGGCCGTTGTCGAGATCGTAGACGGTCCGCCCGGACCCTTTTCCGATCAGTCGATAGCTGCCTCTTTTTATGTTCGATGATATCATTCTAAAATAAGGTTCTGTAAAATCATCGTAGTATCCCTTCATGTCACTACCTCGTCTCTGAATATTTGACCAAAGAATGCTCTCTCATATCCTATTCAGAAGAGGCGGATTGTGATTAAGGGCGGTAGAATAAAAAAAGGCGGCGCCTTTTTTATTTGTTAGCGCCGCAACATTTTTTATATTTTTTTCCGCTGCCGCATGGACAGGGATCATTTCTTCCGGGTTCTTTTTCCTTTACAACGGTTTTTGATTTTTTATGGGCTTTTACGATCTCCTGTCTTTCTTCCTCTGAAAGGATATTGTCCCACTGGGGAAGGGTGTACAGATAATCCGCCTTTGCTTCCAGCATATTGAAATAGAGCTTTTCATGGTCGATATCCAGCTTGATTTCCGAATCTTCATCGAAGTCTTTGAAATCTTGCTCCTTTTTCAGACTCGTGTTGATGCCGTCAAGGAAGCCCATGAAGATGACCGGGTCCGCTTCATATTTCTCCGCCAGTTCCCGGAAGGTTCCCGTTACCTTCTTTTTCGGCTGGTCCAGGATGCTGCTGTAGATTCTTTTTTCGGTAGAGCTGTACTTTTCCCAAAACGACTCGAAGGTTTCGTCGGTTTGGTTTTCGATCAGATTCTGCCACTGTTCGTATAGACTCATGGTATTTCTTCTCCTTGTTTGTTAATTTTGAGCAACTTTATTTCTAATTTTGTACATTACATTACTCTGATGATGCTCTTGATTTCGCTTGCAAATTTGGACGAACCGATCTTTTCCAGCGCCTCATCCAATCTTGATCTCGTGACCTCGTGAAGGATGAAGACGAGGGGAACCTCTCTGTTTTCATTCGCATCCTTGGATAATTGGAGCACGGAATCGACGCCGATTCCGTAAGATCCCAGGGTGGTGGATATGCTGCCCAGCACGCCGGGAACATCTTTGACCATCATGTTGACGTAGTACTTATTCTGACCTTCACCGACGTACCGCAGCATTTTTACAGCTTTCGTCTCCGTGTAATGGTCGAAGGCAGCGCCCTTGGCGATGGCTTTTGCGATTTCAATCACGTCGCCCATCACGGCGCTTCCCGTCGGAAGGGGACCGGCTCCCTTTCCGTAGAACATCAGATCGTCCACCGCGTTTCCGGTCACGAAGATGGCGTTAAACTCATTGCTCACCGAAGCGAGGGGATGGTCTTTGGGCACAAATGCAGGCTGAACATGGCATTCCAACTGGCTTCCAACTCTTCTGGCCGTTGCCAGGAGCTTGATCTTATAGCCAAACTGGTCGGCCAGCCTGATATCGTTCTTTGTTATTTTCGTAATTCCTGTCGTCGGGATTTCGTCCGGCGTTACTCGGGTCCCGAAAACGAGGGAGATCAGGATGGAGAGCTTGTTTGCGACGTCGATGCCTTCCACGTCCGCCGTGGGATCCGCCTCGGCGAACCCTTTCTCCTGTGCGACCTTCAGCACGTCGGCATAATTCAGTCCATATTCCGTCATCTGAGTCAGGATATAGTTTGTCGTACCGTTTACGATACCCAGGATTTCTTCAAATTCATTGGCGAGAAGGGCAGTCGTCAGAGCGTTCAGAATCGGTATGCCGCCGCCTACGCTGGCTTCATAGCGGAACATGACCTGATTTCGCTTTGCGGCGTCCATAAACGCGTCGAAGTTGGCGGCCACGGCTGCTTTGTTGGCGGTAACGACGTGCTTCCCGTTCTCCAGGGCTTTTAATATGAAGCTGCTGGCCGGCTCGATACCGCCGAGGAGCTCGATGACGATATCGATTTCGGGATCGAGAAAAATATCGTCGGGGTTCTGGGTAAATTGATCGAGAGTTACGGTAATATCTCTCTTGCGGGCCACATCCCTCTCAAGGATTTTTGTGATTTCTATAGAAACTCCAGTATTGGACTCAATCTGCTTTTTGTTCATCTCCAGTGTTTTATAAGTGCCTGTTCCAATGTTACCGAGTCCGAGAAGTCCGACTTTGACTGTTTTCATAACAACGTCCTCCTGTTTATTTTGTAGATTTCACCGTTAAATTCGTGATATTTTCAGACAATGCGTTAATTATAATATATAATTGTAAAATTGTCTTTAAAAAATCACAAAAATTTATTATGATATAAGCGAGGTGATAAGAATTGACAATACATATCGTACTGGTAGAGCCTGAAATTCCTCCTAATACGGGGAACATTGCGCGGTCTTGCGCCGCCACCGGGGCAAAGCTCCACCTGGTGAAGCCCCTGGGCTTCTCCATCGATGACAAAACGCTGAAAAGAGCCGGACTGGACTACTGGCCCTACGTCGATCTTGAGGTCCACGAAAGCTTAGAAGAGTTTCTCAAAAAATACAAGGACATGCCCATGTATTTTGCAACGACGAAGGGTGTCAGAAGATATGCAGACGTTGTCTATGAAGAGAATGCCGTGCTCCTTTTCGGCAAGGAAACCGCCGGGCTGCCGAGAGAGCTGATCGAGGAATATAAGGACAGGACGATCCGAATTCCCATGAGTACAGACACGAGACTCCGTTCCCTGAACCTTTCCAATTCCGTCAGCATCGTTCTTTTTGAGGCTCTCAGACAGCAGAATTTCCCCAACCTGGAATAATATTTATATATATGATAATTTCAATGGTTAAATTTTTATTAATTCATGAAAAAAGTTTGGCACAATGTGATATG
>CAMJRV010000446.1 GCA_946408315.1 uncultured Bacillota bacterium
CCTTTGAAATGCTTCGCATCAAAGTCGGTAATCGGTTTCACGGTTTCCTGCGAGAACGCCCACGGCGCACTGCTTTGAATATCGCTTTAAGCGCGTAAAGATAAAGGAAGGGGTAAAAGCATGGAGGATAAAAACAAGGTAACTGTGAAAATCTACGGACAGGAATACACGATAGCCGGAAATACTCCAAGGGAGCATATCATGAGGGTTGCGGATTATGTGAACACAAAGATGCATGAAATCGCGAAAGCCCTGTCCGGCGGTTCCGTATCTTCTCTCGCCGTATTGTCTGCCGTCAACGTTGCAGATGATTACTTTACCGCACTGGAAAAGCTGAACAGTCTGAAGCTGCAGAACGAACAGCTTGAAAAGGACTCCAAGCACTATGTCCAGCTTTGGGATGAAGCAAAGAAGAGTTTTCTGCAATACAAGGAGGACGCTCAGGCCGGCATCGAGCAGAAGGAAGAGCTCCAGAGACTGTTCAACGAGAGGACGGTGGAGCTGGACCGGATGTCGACGCAATACCGGCAGCTCGAAGAGAAGTATACGGCTCTGCTTTCCAAAAACGAAGAACTGTCCAATAAACTGAAATCACAGCAGGAGGATAAAGCATCCGAATATTCGACTTTGATGGAGCTGGAAGCAAAGTGCAAAGACATGGAGAACAGCTTTTTCGACCTGCAGATGGAAAATATCCGGTTGAAGGGTGATTTGGACCGATATAAAAAAATAGTCGATTAAGGAACGACCATGAACGAGAAAGCATACAGAGTTTTAGAATACAATAAAATATTGGAACTTTTGGGGGCGGAAGCGGCTTCCTCCATCACGCGAAAGGTGATCGGAGAACTGAAGCCCGCCCTTGATGTGTTTCAAATCAAGGAAATGTTAGCGGAAACCACGGAAGCGGTTTCCGTTATTATGCGTAAAGGGGCTTTGCCTCTCGGCAGCTTCTATGACATCAAGGACTATATCTGGCTGGCCGACAAGGGGAGCACGCTGACGATGAAGCAGCTGCTTCAGGTCCTGTATAACCTGCAGGTGACGAGGAATGCCGCTTCGTTTCTGAAAAGCGACCTCCCGGAGCTGCCCGTCATCAAGGGGCTGGCCGAGGTACTCAGCATACAAAAGCGGCTGGAAGAAGATATCGACCGCTGCATCCTTTCCGAGGATGAGATGGCGGACGCCGCCAGCCCCGAGCTTCGGAATGTCAGAAGGGGCATACAGCGGCAGAATGAGGCGATCCGTGTGAAGATGAATCAGATTTTGAATTCGTCGGATAACAGGACGATCCTTCAGGACGCCCTCGTCACGATGCGTCAGGGGAGATACGTGGTTCCCGTAAAGCAGGAGCACAGAGGAAGATTCCCCGGCATTGTTCACGACCAGTCATCTACAGGAGCGACGCTGTTTATCGAGCCCCAGGCTATCGTCAACCTCAACAACGAATTGAGGGAATTGGAGCTGGCAGAAAAGGCGGAGATCGAGCGGGTACTCGCCGAGCTTTCGGCTGAGGTTGCCGCTGTGCGGGACGAACTGCTGAACAATCAGGACATTCTGCTGAAGCTGGACTTTATCTTTGCCAAGGGCAAGCTTTCCGCCAAGATGAAAGGGACGGAGCCTGAGATTAATACCCAGGGAGTCCTGAACATCAGGGACGGCAGGCATCCGCTGATTGCAAAGGATAAGGTCGTTCCCGTCAGTATCGCCATCGGAAAGGGGTACAATACCCTGGTCATTACCGGACCGAATACGGGAGGGAAAACCGTCACGCTGAAGACGGTGGGCCTTTTTGTGCTGATGACCCAGTCGGGGCTTCACATTCCGGCAGGGGCGCGTACGGAAATGCCGGTGCTTCAGAAGGTCTTCGCCGATATCGGAGACGAGCAGAGCATTGAGCAGAGTTTGAGCACCTTTTCTTCCCACATGTCCAACATCGTCAATATTGTGGAAAACTCGGGAAAGGATACCCTTGTGCTGCTGGATGAACTGGGAGCGGGAACCGATCCGCTGGAAGGAGCGGCGCTGGCGATTTCCATTCTGGAGCACCTTTACGACAAGGGTGTGAAGACGATTGCCACGACCCATTACACCGAGCTGAAGAAGTACGCCATCGCCACCAAGGGTGTGGAAAATGCGTCCATGGAGTTTGACGTGGAAACCCTGAGTCCGACCTACCGGCTGTCAATCGGCATTCCGGGACGGTCCAACGCCTTTGAAATATCCCAGAAGCTGGGACTCAAGCCCGTCATCATCAAGCATGCGAGAGGTATGCTGGAACAGGGAGACATTGAGTTTGAGGATGTGATCACCTCCATCGAGAAGGACCGGAAGGCGGCTGAGGAAGAACGGGACGAGGCGATCCTGCTGAATCTGGAAATGAAAAAGCAGAAGGAACAGTTTGACCGGGAACGGGCGAGACTGGAGGAACAGAAGGAAAAGATCATCAGCAAGGCCAGAGAAGAGGCCCGGGAAATGGTTCGGGAGGCGAAGGAGCTTGCCGACGAGGTCCAGAAAGAGCTGCGCGAACTGGAGAAGTACCAGAGTGCGGGAGACAGGAACAGAAAGTATGAGGAAGTGAGAAGAAGAATTCGAGATACTTCCGATCGATATAGAGAAAAGCCGGTTGCGGCGGAGAACCCCAACCCGGTCAGGGCCGGAGAGCTGAAGCTCGGCGACAGAGTCAAGGTATTGAGTTTGGATCAGAAGGGCAACGTGCTGACGCTCCCCGACGACAGGGACGAGCTCCAGGTTCAGGTGGGCTTGATGAAGATCACCGTGAACCTCGACAACATCACCCTGATTCAGGACGGAAAGGGAAAGAAGGAGAATAAGACGTCCCGGTATGGCTCCCTTTACCGCAGCAAGGTACAGAGCATCACGCCCAGCGTCGACGTTCGGGGAAGCATCCTGGACGACGCGGTGATGGATGTGGACAAGTATCTGGACGACGCCTACATTGCGGGACTCAAGGCGGTCACCATCATACACGGCCGGGGAGAGGGCATCCTCCGGGAAGGCATTCACGGCATGCTCAAAAAGCACAAGCACGTGGCAAAATTCCGAAAAGGCGCTTATAACGAAGGCGGAGACGGAGTGACTGTGGTTGAACTGAAATAGGAAAGGATATATAATAATATGTATTTAATCAGTGCGTGTCTGGCCGGGGTCAACTGCAGATATGACGGCGGAAGCAAAGAGGTCCGGTGGGTAAAAGAGTTCATGGAGGGAAAGGACTGTATGCTGGTCTGCCCGGAAGAACTCGGGGAACTTCCTACACCGAGGCCGCCTGCTGAACAGGTCGGCGGGAAAATATTGAACCGGCAGGACGAGGATGTCACAGAAAACTTCCTCCGGGGAGCGGAAAAAG
>CAMJRV010000447.1 GCA_946408315.1 uncultured Bacillota bacterium
GGAGCTATGAGGGATTTTGAAAAGAAGCTTGCCCTGCGATTGAAAGCGGAGGCAGAACGGATTGTGCCGGAATCTCGGGACTTTGACGTAGAGCTGCCGGAAGGTCCGGACAGCCCGGGCGGAATAGATCAGAGCCTGAATTCAGGCGGGAAGAAAAGGAGACTGATTTCCCCAAGAAGACTGGTGGCTGTCGCCGCCGCTGTTCTCCTCCTTTTCTCCACCGTCCTTATCATGGATTATCTCTCGGGAAGCAAGGGAAGCAATTACAGCTTCCAGATCATTTCCTTTGCGGGGAACGACGGTATGGACGGAAATCAATTGGAAGAGAGGCTTTTAGAAGCAAATCTGTCCATGGTAATGCCCAACGGCCAAATCATGCTCGATCCGGGCGGCGGCAAGCTGCGGCCGGACCGACCGGATGAATGGGCTTACGGATGGGGAACCGCGAGCTTCTACGTGGCGGGGGACGATATCGCACGCGTCACCTATTCTCTTAAAAACGGTATGATAAGCCATTTCGATCATGCCATGGAGATGAAACTGAACACAGAAGGAAATCCGCGGCGGATTGAGTTCTTTCTGCCTTATTCCGCCCTTAACCTGGATGAAACAAAGATCGATCAATTTGAGTTGGAAGGAAAATATATCGAGAGAATAAAAGAGCTGTGGAACAGCGGCGAATGCCCCGAGCTGGAAGCGGCGAAGAAGGGTTATTTCGGGGGGAAGAGTCTGAATATCGAGGACTATACGCTCATGAGCTTTGTGGGCACATGGAAAGCCGCTCAGACTGACGGAAGATACTTCCGATTTATCGATAAGTCTCTGGATGAACGTCTGAGCAAGGAAGCCCATCAGGTGACGGTGGAATACTATCATTTTGATTATGGGGAAGCTTTTAATTTCAGCGATTCGATTTACAGCGTTACCTGGAGTCCTGGATTCAAGCCGTCTTCAATTATAGGCGTTACCAACCCCGAAGATTTGCCGGGAGATGAAATGACGGTTACGGTAGAACTGAAAAACGGAGAAGTGATAAAAAAGGTTATCTCACTGACCTTTGACAAGGAGGGCTATGCAGTAGCCCGGATAAAAAAGTAGAATAGCAGGGATAAAACGACGAGATAATCGAAAAGAGCGGAGGTCCGGATTTCGCCGGGTCTCCGCCACATTTATACGAGTCCCATAAGCCGAACGGTATTTGCAACCAAAAAGCAGATGGTAATTCCGGTCACCGTCGGGATGAGGAACGCAGCAAAGGTCCATTTCCAGCTTTGAGATTCTTTTCTGATCGTCAGGCACGTCGTTCCGCAAGGCCAATGCATTAAGGAAAACAGCATGACACAGATTGCCGTAAGCCAGGTCCAGCCATGGGATACAAGGAGTTCTCTCAACTGGGCGAGGCTATCCAGCTCCAGCATGCTTCCCGATGCCATATAGCTCATGATGATGATGGGGACGACGATTTCATTGGCGGGAAAGCCAAGAATGAAAGCCATCAGGATGTAACCGTCCAGGCCGATCAGCCGGGCGAAGGGGTCCAGAAAGCTTGCACATTGCGTGAGAAGGCTGGTATCTCCGACCGAGACATTGGCCAGCACCCAAATGATGAGACCTGCAGGCGCGGCCACCATGACGGCTCTCCCCAGCACGAACAGCGTCCTGTCAAAGATCGATCGCACGATGACCTTGCCGATTTGCGGCTTGCGGTAGGGCGGCAGCTCCAGAGCAAAAGAGGACGGAAGACCTTTCAAGACCGTCTTGGATAAGAGTCTTGAGATGATCAGCGTCATGACGACGCCAAGGACGATGACTCCCGTGAGAAGGAGGGTCGCGAGGACAGACCTTGCCGGACCGGTGAATACTCCCGCGAAAAACATGGTGATGATTGCGATCAAGGTTGGAAATCTTCCGTTGCATGGAACAAAGTTATTTGTGATCATCGCAATCAGCCGTTCCCTGGGAGAATTTATGATCCTGCACCCGATGACTCCCGCGGCGTTGCAGCCGAAGCCCATGCACATCGACAGGGCCTGTTTGCCGTGAGCGCAGGACTTTTTAAAGAAATTATCCAGATTGAACGCAACCCTGGGCAGATACCCCAGGTCCTCCAGCAATGTGAATAAGGGGAAGAATATCGCCATAGGAGGAAGCATGACCGAGACGACCCAGGCCAGAGTCCGGTAGACGCCCAGGATCAATACACCGTGCACCCACGGCGGCGCTCCTGATTGGAGAAAAAAATCGGTTAAATGGTCTTCGATCCCGAAAAGGAAAGAGGCCAGCATTTGAGACGGGTAGTTTGCCCCCGTGATCGTAAGCCAGAAGACGACGCCCAGAAGGGCGATCATGATCGGAATACCCCAGGTTTTGGAGGTAATGACCCGGTCGATCTTACGGTCCAAGTCATGATATTTGTCATTTTCCTTTGTTACCGCTTTCTCGCAGATGGTTTCCGAGCAGGAGACGACCTGAGAGGCGATGATATCCCGGAAACGCTCCCGGTCAATCCCTTCGAGGTCCAGCAAGGTCTTTGCTTCCTCGAGCTTTTGGACCAGGGGAGGGTCTGCCATCAGGTCAGAATCTAGATATTCTTGAAGTGCTTTCAGTAAAATTTCGTCTCCGTCCAGGAGCTTTAAAGAAACCCACCGGCTGTTCAGGCGGTCCTTCAGCAGCTCCCGGACATAAGGTGATACGATATCGATTGCCTGCTCCACCGCATCGCCGTAGCGGATCGCATAGGGAGATCGGGAACTTTCACCGTTTGAAATTTGATAGACGGCGTCCATCAGACGATCCAGTCCTTTTCCGCTTCTGGCGCTGGTGCCGATGACAGGGATGCCGAGCTGATTTTCCAAAGCATTTAAATCCACGTGGATTTTCTTTCTCGCAGCCTCATCCAAAAGGTTCACGCATAATACGACGTGGTTTGTGATCTCCAAAGTGTGCAGCACCAGAAATAAATTTCGTTCGAGACAGGTTGCGTCGGCAACGATGACGGTCGCGTCGGGATTGCCGAAACATATGAAATCCCGTGCAACCTCTTCCTCTGCGGAGTTCGCCGCAAGGGAATACGTGCCGGGGAGATCCACCAGGATAAAGCTTCTTCCCTTATGCTGATACCTTCCCTGGGCATGTGTAACCGTTTTGCCCGGCCAATTGCCTGTGTGCTGGTTCATCCCCGTCAAGCTGTTGAAGATCGTGCTCTTTCCGACGTTGGGATTTCCGGCCAGAGCGATCAGCTTGTCGTTTTGATTCAGACGATTGATCTTGAGTTCGCTTTCCAATGCGCCTGTTCCTGTTGACTGATTTGTTAAACCCATTCTGTTACGTATAATCCAATTATCTTAGTTTAGATGGTTGGA
>CAMJRV010000448.1 GCA_946408315.1 uncultured Bacillota bacterium
AGAGGAGGTTCACTTCGGCGGAAAACTTTCCGAGGTGTGGGACGACAAGGGAAGAATGAAGCTGATCCATCAGGATTATACCACCGTGATCGCTACGCCGAGAGATATGCTGATTCCCGGCTATCAGAGCGACGCCGTCAACACGCTGAGACTCTGGCAGTCCACCTCTCCCATCAGCATCGATATGGAGCTGTTCGCGAAGGGCGAATATCTTCAGGCTATGGAGGAAAAACACCAGGCCGAGATCATATCAAAGATCCTGTATCCCGAGGATGCCCATGACGAGGGAAAGATCCTGCGCATGAAGCAGCAGTATTTCTTTATTTCCGCTTCCATGCAGACACTGACAAAGAGGCATATGAAGACTTACGGCAATCTGGATAACTTCCATGAAAAGATTGCCATTCATATCAACGACACCCATCCTACCATGTCGATCTTGGAGCTGATGCGCATCCTCCTCGACGAATACGGGTATGAGTGGGATCCTGCGTGGGACATCGTCACGAAAACGGTATCCTATACGAACCATACCGTAATGCCCGAAGCGCTGGAGCAATGGCCGGAAGGACTGTTTGCAGGGCTGCTTCCAAGGCTTCATTCCATCCTGAAGGAGATCGACCGGCGGCTCAATGAAAACCTGATGAAGATCTATCCGAATCAGGAAGCCCTTCGCCACGAGATGGCCATCATCCTGAACGGGAAAATCAGGATGGCGAATCTGTGCGTGATGGCGTCCCACACGGTAAACGGAGTTTCCACACTGCACAGCGGAATTATCAAGGAAAAGCTGTTCCGCGGCTTTGCCGGGATCTCTCCCGACAAGTTTACGAACGTGACGAACGGAATCGCTTACCGGAGATGGCTCTGTCAGGCCAACCCGAAGCTTTCCTCCCTGATCGAGGAGCTGTGCGGCCCCGGCTTCAAACGGAACTCCATGGAGCTTGAGAAGCTCCTTGCGTATAAGGAAGACGCCGGCGTGCTGGAAAGGCTCGCACAGATCAAGCGGGAAAACAAGATTCGGCTGGCCGATTACATTAAAAACCATAACAATATTATTGTCGACCCGGACTCGATCTTCGACGTTCAGGTCAAGCGGCTGCATGAGTACAAACGTCAGCTTTTGAACCTGTTTCACATCATCGATCTGTACAATAAGATCAAGGAGAACCCCGACCTGGAAATGACCCCCAGGACGTTTATCTTCGGCGCGAAGGCGGCCGCCGGCTACTATATGGCGAAACAGATCATCCGGCTGGCCTGCAAGCTGTCGGAGCATCTGGAAAAGGATCCGGTGGTACGGGGGCGGATCAAGGTCGTCTTCCTTGAAAATTATTCCGTCTCTCTTTCCGAGATGATCATGCCGGCGGCGGATCTTTCGGAACAGATTTCCCTGGCCGGTACAGAAGCGTCCGGGACCGGAAATATGAAGCTGATGCTCAACGGCGCGGTGACACTCGGGACGATGGACGGCGCCAACGTTGAGATCCACAATGCGGTTGGCCCGGATAACATCTTTATCTTCGGCATGAGCGTCGAGGAGGCGGAACGGCTGAAGCGGGAAGGGACCTACAGCCCGTGGAGCTATTATCAGGACAGTCGCAGCATCTCCGCTGTCATACAGTTTCTGGCCAACGGCATTCCGGGAATCTCCTTCGGAGACATCATCAACTCGCTGACGACGGGCTACAACGGGGAGGCCGACCAGTATTTCGTCATCGCGGATTTTGAAAGCTATCGGACGGCCCAGCTTGCGGTTGCCCACGCATATCAGGATACCTTCCGCTGGGGAGGCATGTCCCTGACCAATATCGCAAAATCCGGAATCTTTTCCGCGGACAGAAGTGTGAGGGAGTACGCCGATCGAATTTGGGGGATAAAATCGCTTTATGATCCAGTTTGATTCCAGAAAATCGTATTATAAAAAACCTTTTGGAGCAATCGAGAGAAATACGGACCTGTTCCTGCGCATCCAAGTGACGGGAGAAAGGTCCGTTTCTTCCGCATGCCTCTATTTCACCTCGGACGAGACGGGGAAGGTGACCCGGCTGGAAGGAACAAGAGGCTCCGATACGGTCTATGATTTTTCCCTGCAGATGCAGGAGATCGGCCTGTATTTTTATTATTTTGAGGCGGTCTATGAGGATAACAGCCTGGAGCGGACTCAGGTTTACCAGTTGACGGTTTATGACTACGGTTACGTTACTCCTGAATGGCTGAAAAACGGGGTCATGTACCAGATCTTTCCCGACCGTTTTGCCAGGAGCGCAGCCTACCAGGCCCCGGTCCAGAGCAAGCCCTATTTTCTGCGGGACGACTGGGGCGGCATTCCCAACGACAAGCCGGACGAAAACGGAATCATCCAGAACAACGACTTTTTCGGCGGCAATCTGAGAGGAATCATCGAACAGCTCGATTACCTCGCTTCCCTCGGAGTGACGGTGATCTATCTCAATCCGGTCTTTGAAGCGTATTCCAACCATCGGTACGATACGGGAAACTACAAAAAAATTGATCCGATGCTGGGGACGGAGGCGGATTTCATCGAGCTCTGCGCCAGGGCGAAGGAGAAGGGAATCCGCATCCTTCTGGACGGCGTGTTCAACCATACGGGCAGCGACAGCCTTTATTTCAACAAGTACGGCCGTTATCCCGAAACAGGAGCCTTTCAGAGCAAGGATTCCGCCTATTACAGCTGGTACCGCTTTATCGAATATCCCGAAAAATATGAAGCCTGGTGGGGAATCGACACGCTGCCCGGCGTCAATGAGACAGAGCCGTCCTATCTCGACTATGTGATACGGTCTGAGGATTCGGTCGTCAGGCACTGGCTGCGCCGCGGCGCGTCCGGTTTCCGCCTCGATGTGGCCGACGAGCTCCCCGATGAATTTCTCGATGCCCTCAGGACGGCTGTAAAGGAAGTCAAACCCGACAGCGCGGTAATCGGAGAGGTTTGGGAAGACGCGTCCAATAAGATGGCTTACGGGTACAGGCGGAAATATTTTCTGGGACATCAGCTGGATTCAGTGATGAACTATCCCCTGAAAGACGCCGTCATCGATTATCTTGTCTACAGAAAGGACGGAACAGAGCTGGAAAAAACCGTGAACAGCCTCTGGGAAAACTATCCGAAGCCTGCCTTTCAGGCTCTGATGAACATTATGGGAACCCATGATACGGTGAGAATTCTGACGGTGCTCGGGGAAAACAGCAGGGATGAGGAATATACGAGGCAGAGGCTGTTCCTGAGCCTGCTCCTCACTTCCTTTATGCCGGGGATTCCCTGCGTCTACTACGGCGACGAGATCGGCATGAAAGGCGGGAGGGATCCGTTCAACCGAATGTGCTT
>CAMJRV010000449.1 GCA_946408315.1 uncultured Bacillota bacterium
AAATGGCAAATAATCAACAGGAACAATCAAAAAAACCGAAAAAAGAAGTGGCGAAACAGTACGAGCAGTATGTGAAACAGTTTACCCCGAAGCCCAAATATTTTTCAAACAGCGTCAAGGCTTTTCTGGTGGGCGGACTGATCTGTACGGCGGCTCTCTATATACAGAACATGCTCATGGGAAAGGGAATGGAGGAGAAGGAGGCGGGAGCCATCGTGACCGTGATTTTGATCTGCCTCGCACAGCTTCTCACAGGATTCGGCGTGTTCGACACTCTGGGAAAATTTGCGGGGGCCGGTATCTTCGTGCCGATTACGGGCTTTGCCAATTCCATGGTGGCGCCTGCCATGGAATATAAAAAAGAAGGTCCGGTGCTGGGAGTAGGAGCGAAACTCTTCAGCCTTGCAGGTCCGGTACTGGTGTGCGGTATTTCAACAGCGACGGTGATCGGTGTAATTTATTATTTCATAAAATAGGGAGGGCAGAGATGAAAAACAAGCTTGGAAAACAGACGTTTCGATTTTACCGGATGCCAAGGATCGTCGGGTCCTATTCCATCGTAGGGGAAAAAGAAGGAAAAGGGCCTATGGCAAAATGGTTTGATATGATTCTGGAGGACGATACTTACGGAGAAAAGACCTGGGAAAAGTCGGAGAGCAAGATGCTGAAGCAGGCGATTCTTCAGGCGCTTCAAAAGTCGGGCCGGGAAAAAGAAAACATCGACGCCGTCCTGAGCGGAGACCTGATCAATCAGATCATGTCGTCGTCATTTATGGCAAGGGATCTTTCTATCCCGTTTTTGGGGCTTTACGGGGCGTGCTCCACCATGACAGAGTCCCTTGTTTTGGGATCGATCATGATCGACGGGGATTACGCCGCCAACGTCATCGCAGGGGCTTCCAGCCATTATTGCACGGCGGAAAGACAGTTTCGGATGCCTCTGGAGCATGGAAACCAGCGTCCTCCTTCCGCCCAGTGGACCGCGACGGCGGCAGGGGCAATGGTGCTGTCCTCCAGCGATAAGGGAGATTCTGCCGTAGCTCATGGAAAAAAGATGCCACAGGGAAAGGAAATGAAGGAACTGTACATCACCCATGCGACGGTGGGGAAAATCATAGATACTGGAATCAAGGATGCAAACCAGATGGGCGCCGCAATGGCTCCGGCCGCGGTGGATACGATTATCCGTCACCTTTCGGATACAGGCAGGAGTCCGGATTTTTATGACCTGATTATCACAGGAGACCTGGGGTTTATCGGAAAGGATATCGCAGTGGATCTGCTCAGCGGCGCCGGTGTTGAAATAGAAGGAATCTTAAAGGACTGCGGCACGATGATGTACGATAAAAAACAGGATGTCCACAGCGGCGGCAGCGGCTGCGGCTGTTCGGCGTCTATTTTCTGCGGCCACGTATACCGTGAAATGCGGCTTGGAAATATTAAAAACGCCCTGCTGATTTCGACAGGAGCTCTGCTGTCTACGATCAGCGCGCAGCAGGGTGAATCGATCCCGGGCATTGCTCACGCTGTGGCGGTCACTACGGAAGGGGTGAATTAAATGGAGTATCTTTATGCATTTCTGATCGGAGGCGCTATCTGTGTCATAGGCCAGATCCTGATCGATACGACAAAGCTGACTACGCCCCGGATTCTCGTCATCTTTGTGGTCGCGGGAGCGATCCTTACCGGTCTGGGGCTTTATGAGCCCCTTGTAAAGCTTGCAAAGAACGGAGCAACGGTACCGCTTCCGGGATTCGGCTACAGCCTGGCGAAGGGGGCCATGGAAGGAGCGGAGAAAGGGTTCATGCAGGCGCTTTCAGGAGGACTAAAAAATACTGCCGCAGGATTGACTGCAGCAGTAGTATTCGGATATATTGTATCTTTAGTTTTTTCACCGAAATCAAAGCGTTGATTCCGCGGGTTTGACCGAATCCGCCGGATTACCGGTCGAAGAGATTGACCCAATCGGGAAATCCGTTGCCCTGGCCTCCATTGCCGTTGTTGCCGTTACCATTACCGTTACCGTTACCGTTATTATTGTCGTTACCGTTGCCCGGCTCGACCGGGACGATACCGCCCCCATCGGGATTGCCGTCGCTGCCGTCCCAGCTATTATCGGAACCGGGGCTCAGCGTCTTGGTCGGATCGATGGGGAACAGGGCCGGGTTCGGATTGTGCAGGTTGCAGTAATAGGAAGGCTGCTCATAACCGTAGTCGCTGACACGGGGATCAACGGTATACGGCCTCTTGACGAAGACCTTGCTTACCGCATTGGGGCAGTAAGGCGTTGCCAGGTAACCGCTGTCACTGCAGACATTTATGGCCACATGAACGTTGTCAGTCGTTGTCGGCTCCGTTCCCTTGATGAAGTATTCATTCCTGACCGTGTTGGCTCTTGGATCAAGAGCGCTCAGCTCAGAGGGCAGGCGGCCGGATTTCGTATCGATGGCCACGCTGATCACGTTGCCTGGCGCCGATGCAAGGCTTCCTGTCGGGATTCCTTCGTGAGCCCGCTTCATGATCTTGCTCCACAGCTTTGCTGCGGATGTGCTTCCCTGACTCAACTCAACGTTTATATCGTTTCCAATCCACAAAGAAGCCGCGTATTGGGGGGTAAAGCCTACAAACCACGCATCGTAGTTATCGGACGTGGTTCCGGTTTTTCCGGCCACCGGCTGACTGCCGATGGAGGCGGCGCCGCCGATACCGCTGGTTACTACGGATCTCAGCATATCCTGCATGATAAACGCAACGCCTTCGTCCATGACCTTTGTTTTTGAGGCCGTATTTTCTAAAATGACCTCGCCGCGTTTATTCGTTACCTTCGTATAAGCGATGGGCTCTGTATAATTTCCCTGGCTGGCGAAGGTGCTGTAGCCTGCGGCCATCTCCAGCGTGGAGATGCCGACGCTCATTCCGCCGTGTGCAAGGGCGGCAGCGTTCATATCATTGACATTTCCCGTTTCCTTAATGGAGGTGACTCCACATTTCTTCAGGAAGTTGAGGGAATTTTGGACTCCAATATCGGAAAAAATCTTGACCGCGTTTACGTTGACAGACTGCTCGAGGGATTCGCGCATAGTATACAGGCCGTGATAGTAATTATACCAGTTCTTCGGCCAAAGCTTGCCCTGAATCGTCAGAGGCGCGTCGTCGATGACGCTGGCCGCCGTCCAGAGCTGGCCGTAGCTGCTGCCTTCGGAAGGCCCGTTGGAAATTCCGGACTTGGATTTTTCCAGACCGCTTTGGAGGGCCGGTCCGTATACGCCCATCGGCTTGATGGACGAACCCGGCTGCCGCGGTTTGATGGCCCGGTTGAAGAGCTTTTTGCCCTCGATATTTC
>CAMJRV010000450.1 GCA_946408315.1 uncultured Bacillota bacterium
ACGTTTGATAACATTAGGCTGTAAAATGGGAACAACGTTTCATGTTATTGCGGTCACGAAACAGCGAACGTGATAACGTCGGACGTTGCCAATTATGTGGAGGTTTAAAAATGAAACTTTTAATTATTGGAGCGGGCGGAGTCGGTACTTCAGCGGCAATGATCATCAGCAGAGCCGGAAAAGAAGGCGAATGGGCTGAAAAGGTCATCGTATCGGATTACAACTTTGCAAGGGCGGAAGAAGTCGCCAAGCTGTGCGGAGGCGGACGCTTCGTTGCGGAAAAGATCAACGCACGGGATGCGGAAAACATAAAGGAAGTGATCAAAAAGCATGACATCACTTTCGTTATGAACGCGGTAGAACCCGATTTTAACGAAAACATCTTTGATACCTGTCTGGAAGCCGGAGTCGGTTATCTTGACTGCGCGATGACTCTTTCCAAGAGACATCCGGAAAAACCTTATGAATTGGCCCATATCAAGCTGGGTGATTATCAGTTTGCGAAGCATGAAGATTGGGAAAAAGCAGGAAACATGGCGATCGTCGGATCGGGCGTAGAGCCTGGAATGGCCGACGTGTTCGCAAAATATGCTGCGAAGCACCTGTTTGATACCATTGATGAAGTAAACGTCAGAGACGGAGACAATTATGAAATTCCGGGATATGACGGAGTTGCATTCGGTTTCTCCGTATGGACCACTATCGAAGAGTGTCTGAATCCTCCGGTTGTCTGGGAAAAGGGCAAGGGCTGGTTCTGCACCGAATCCTTCTCCGAGCCTGAAATTTTCAATTTCCCGGGCGGAATCGGCGATGTAGAAGTCATCAACGTAGAGCACGAAGAAGTTCTGCTCGTACCGAGAGTCATCGACTGCAACAGAGTAACCTTCAAATACGGCGTTCCCAGAGAAATGAGACAGCTGCTGAAGGATCTGGAAGCGTGCGGCATGGACTCCGCGGCCAGAATGATCAAGGTTGGAGACAGCGAGATCACACCGAGAGACTTCCTTGTAAAGGTAGTTCCAAGCCCCATCGAGCTTGCGCCCAAGATGGTTGGAAAGGGCTGCGCCGGTACGTGGGTAACAGGTACGAAGGACGGCAAGAAGAGATCGGTTTACTTATATCAGGTCGCTGATAATCAGGACTGCCTGAAAAAATATACGACGAATTCCGTCGTAGCGCAGACTGCCGTAGGTCCGGTTATCATGATGGAACTGGTCGCCAAGGGAATCTGGGATATCAAAGGCGTGCACGGACCGGAATCCTTCGATCCCGATCCATTCGTAGAGAGACTGGAAAAATACGAATTCCCTGCCGGAATCAGAGAAATGGACTCCGAGTATTCTGACGCGCTGAACGAAAAGAGATTGCTGGACGCGCTGAACGAAAATAAATAAACAATTGGTTTGAACACTGCCTGCCGATCAGGCATGTGCAATAAAAAAAGCGGGAATACCGCTTTTTTTATTGCACGTTTTTATTGGTTCGGCTCGCGCCGCTTTATTCGAAAATTTCCTTCGCCTTCTTCATGATCTCGGGGACGGGAAGGTGCTGAGGGCAATGAGACTCGCAGGCCCCGCATTCTTCGCATACCGACGGCATAGCTTTCGGATTGACCCACGTTTTGAAATCACTCATGATTTTTTCGTTTCCCTCATAGACGAACCAGTCATTGTACCTCCCGATGATGTCGGGGATATTGATCTTTACCGGGCAGGGCATGCAATACTGGCAGCCGGTGCAGGAATACTGGATCAGCTCGTTATATTCGTCGGCCACGTTTTGAATAAGTTTATGCTCCGTATCCGTCAGGCTGCCGGGGTCCGCTTCGCCCAGAATCCGGAGGTTTTCGTCTGCCTGCTCCATGGTGCTCATGCCACTGAGTATGGTCAGCACCTCGGGGAAGTCAGCCACCCAACGGAGCGCCCACTCGGCGGGAGTTCTCTTGACCGGCGCCTGATCCCAGATGTCCTTGATGCTCTGAGGAAGTACGTCGGTAAGCTTTCCTCCCTTCAGAGGTTCCATGACGATCACCGGGATGCCCATGGGGCCTGCCAGCTTAAGCCCCTTCACCCCGGCCTGAAAATTCGTGTCCATATAATTTAACTGGATCTGGCAGAAATCCCAGGGGTACGCTTTCAGGACTTCTTCAAACACCTCGAAATCGTCATGGAAGGAAAAGCCGATGTGCTTGATCCTGCCTTCTGCCTGCTTCTTTTCGAGAAAGTCTATCGCGTTATATTTCAAAGCCCTTTTCCAGACCGGCGCTGATACGCTGTGGACCAGATACATGTCGATGCAGTCCACGTCAAGCCGTTTCAACTGATCGTTGAAGATTCTGTCCATATCCTCCGGGGTTTTTGCCATCCAAAGAGGCAGCTTATCCGCCAGAAGGACCTTTTCCCTGTAGCCGTCCTTTAACGCCTTGCCTGTGGCGACTTCGCTCATTCCGTCATGATACATGTAGGCCGTATCGACGTAATTGACGCCTCTGTCGATGGCCGCGCGGATCATTCGGATCGATTCCGCTTCATCGACCTTTGCAAAGTCGCCGTCCTTGACGGGAAGTCTCATGGTCCCAAAGCCCAGGAGAGAGATCTTTTCCCCCGTCTTTAAAAAAGTTCTGTATTTCATAATTAAAAACACCTGCCTTACAAATCGTGATTTTATGATTGCATTCGTATGCGGCACTGACCGTATAATACGCAAATCCAAGAATTCTGCGTTTATTATACCATATTTGAGTCCAAATACGATATAATGAATCTAGTCATTTTATGTGGCTGCGCCACAAGCGGCGCTGCCCTAATGTAGATAAACAAAAAGGAGGAAGGAATCATGAGAAGAAAAGACAGGGAGATAACGAACCAAGCGGAGATTGAAGCCGTTTTGAAAAAGGCCTTCGTATGCCATCTGGGCCTTGCCGACGGAGATCAGCCTTATGTCGTTCCGATGAATTATGGATATGAGGACGGGCACATCTATTTGCACGGCGCCGACGAGGGGAAAAAGATCGATATCCTGAAGAAGAACGATAAGGTATGCTTTGAAATGGAGCTTTTCCAGTCGGAGATCATAAAAGGCGGCGATCAGCCCTGTGATTGGGGAACGGCATTCCGCAGCGTAATCGGCTTTGGAACGGCAAAACTGCTGGAAAACGTCGAGGATAAGACCAGGGCGCTGAATGTCATTCTCAAAGCTCATGATGACCGGAGCTTTACCTTCCCGGAAGAGATGCTGAAAATGACGGCGGTCATCGATATCACCATCCGTGAAATGACGGGAAAGGTGGCTCACGATTGATAAAGGATAGATTGGACGAGTTTTTAAA
>CAMJRV010000451.1 GCA_946408315.1 uncultured Bacillota bacterium
TGATGGAAGGAAGGTTTGATTTGACGTTCGGAATATTGACATTCTTTCTCGTT
This sequence comes from uncultured Bacillota bacterium, assembly GCA_946408315.1. Lineage (GTDB taxonomy): Bacteria > Bacillota > Clostridia > Peptostreptococcales > Anaerovoracaceae > Anoxybacterium. Next base: position 54 of record CAMJRV010000451.1, read on the forward strand.
CCGATGACTCCGCTGTTTTTTACGGCGCAGTGGATCTTTGTACCCTCAATTTCCCGGACCTCCAGTCCGACCAGACCGTCTGCGATCAGGATCAGATTGCCCGGCGCCACATCCCGGTACAGTTCCCGGTAACTCACACCGCACTTTTCCGCATCTCCCTCTATGTCTTCACCGCAGACGATCGTAAACCGGCTTCCTTCCGACAGTTCAACCTGGTTCGGAAAGAAGCCCGTCCTGATCTCCGGGCCTTTTGTATCCAGCATGATGCCGATGGGCCTGCCGTATTGTTCCCGCAGCCTTTTCACAGCCTCGATCCTCTTTCTGTGCTCCTCATACGTGCCGTGTGAAAAGTTATGGCGGGAACAGCTCATTCCGGCCTCAATCAGGCTGGCAAGGACAGCCTCCGAATCGACCGACGGCCCAAGCGTAAAAATCATTTTCGTTTTCTGCATATTTCTTTTCCTATCAGAATTTAATAAGGCTTGTGATGTCGGATAAGCTGCAGCCCGGACTCAGGTCGCAGGCCCGCATCAGAAAGTTCAGCTTGTCAATTCGCTCTCCCGACCGCGGCGCTCCGTTTTTGATAAAGCCCACCTGCAAGCCCACCGCCAGATCCATTGCCACATCGCCGATCACCCCGCCGGAACGCCCGGAAGGAACCGCCAGCAGGTTGTTCTGCTTTGCATAGTCATAAGTATCAAGAGCTTCCGTAATGGTACCGACCTGATTCGGTTTCAGGATAAATCCGTCGATGGCATTCATCTGATGCGCTTTATCCAGCCGTTCCCGGTTCGTTACGATAAAATCATCGCCCAGGAGAATGGTCCTGGTTATTTCTTGATGGGCCCTGGCATAGCCTTCCCAATCATTTTCGTCCAGAAGATCCTCGATGAAGATGAAATTGAATTTTTCCGTCAGCGCCTTTGCATAGTCGATCAGCTCGTCGGAAGTCACCTGCTTCCCTTTCAATAGATATGTCTTTGTGGCAGCGTCGTACATTTCACTGGACGCGCAGTCGAGGGCAAAGGCGATTTTATCGCCATATCCGCAATCGTCGGCGGCCTGTTTCATCAGATTCAGCACGACTTCAGGGTCGTCGGAGGGCGCGGCATAACCGTAGGAACTGGCCACTTCCGGCTTTCTTCCAAGATAGTCGCTGATTACGGTTCCAAGCCTCTGGAACACGTCAACTCCGATTTCGACCGCTTCATAGATGTCCTTCGCCCGGTAGGGCATGAGGATAAATTCATTGAATGCCTGCGTATGGTCTTTATACCGGCCCCCATTCACGATATTGAAGCTCGGAACGGGGACGGTCCTGATGTCCTCTCCCGCTATGTAACGGTAAAGAGGCTGGCCCTTTACAGCCGCAGCCGCCTGAAAACACGCGATGGAAACGGAATAGATTGCGTTGCCGCCGAGCCGATTCTTATTCTCCGTGCCGTCAAGGGCGATCATCTTTTCATCGATCCCGCGCTGGTCCATGACGTCCATGCCGGTCAGAGCGGGGGCAATGATTTCATTGACGTTGTTCACCGCCTTATGGACGCTCAACCCGTGATATTCGTTGGGATCATCGTCCCGCAGCACGCAGGATTCATACATCCCGACGGAAGATCCGGTGGGGGCGCTTCCCCTTCCCAGAACACCGTCCTCGGTAATCACGTCTACCTCTACCATGGGGCGGCACTTGCAATCGATGATTTGCCTTGCCCTGATTGATTTTATTTTCGTATTTGACATAGTTTCCTCCTGTTTTTATAACCTCTACCGGTCGAGAGCCGGAACGTACATGATATTAAAGTCGCAGAGATTGGTCCCGGTATTTCCGGTGAACACAACGTCTCCCATTTCCGAAAGGGCCTCGTAACACCCGTGGCCGCGGAGCGCCTCAAAGATGTCGACTCCCTTTTTGACAGCCGTTTCATAACTCGTGGAATCGGTGATGCCCCCCGCGACCGGAGTCGTGCCGTCGGTTCCTTCCGAGTCGATGGACAGCATACAGACGCCTTTTGCCTTGGCCGCATTGATCGCAAAGCCCGCGGTCAGTTCCTGTCCGGGACCTCCGTGTCCGGTAATGGCGCTGTTGTCGAGGATCTTCGTCGTCGTTTCCCCCGAGCTCAGCACGATGCAGGGCGCTTTTACCGGATTTCCGTACGCCTGGATCTCCCTGGCGACGGAAGCAAAAAAGTAACCGGCGTCCTTGCTCTCTCCCTCCAGGAAGGAAGAAAGGATAATTGCCGGGATTCCCATCTCCTCCGCGATCTTCTTCGCGTAAATGCAGGAATCGGGCAAGGCGTTCAGCAAATAATAGGTGTTGTCGGGGAACGCTTTGGGAGTTTCCCCTTCAGGACCTACATTCATCAGATAATCCACGACGCTTTTGGGGAGCTTATCCGCAACATCGTAATCCCGAATGACTCTCCGGGCGTCCTCCAGCGTCGTTTTATCGGGACCCATGGGAGTGCTCGCATATTTTTCATAAGGAATTCCGATGTCTCCCGTAGGCGGGTTCCCTACCGCGTCGCTGATACCGAAACCGACCAGCTCCGCGCCGACACTCTGGATGCGCTTCGCAAGCATGCCGCCGTTCAGTTGGGAAATGTGGCGGCGGATCGCATTGATCTCATAGATTCCGGCGCCCGACTTCAGCATGATGTCCGTCGTATCGATCTCATCCTGCAGCGTGATTCCGTCGATAGGACAGCTCATCAATGCAGAGCTGCCGCCGCTGATCACAACGAGGAACAAGTCCTCGGGACCGGCCTGGTCCACCAGCTCCAATATTTTTTTGGATGCCAGATATCCCGTCTCATTCGGCAGCGGATGGCCTCCCACATATACTTCCGTTCTGCCAAACACATCGGTTTCCTCTGCGACCTTTACGATGGCAATTCCCTTCGTAAGCCTGTCGCCCAATATCTCGTCGATGGCCATCGCCATGGCGTTGCACGCTTTGCCGGCTCCGACGAGATAAACATTTCTCTTCTTTGATAAATCCCATGATTTCGTTCCGATATGCAATATATCACCATCGAGACGCGTAATGCCTTTGATCCTTTCATAAGCATCCAATTGCTGAAGAGTCTTTTCGGTAACGTCCAGAACGATCTTTCTCGACGCGACATCTCCGTGAGAAATAAGGTCGTCATAGTTTTTAATTTTCTTCATTCTCCAAACCTCCTGACTTCAGTTGAAACTCGTTGTTCTAATCATTGATATTATTTAATACATTTTGTATTAGAAATTACAGTGAATTATATACTGATATAT
>CAMJRV010000452.1 GCA_946408315.1 uncultured Bacillota bacterium
GTATTCGCCGCTTTTGCAGTGGGGATGATGAAGAAAAGCGGACCGGAGGTTCGAAAAGTCAAGTTTGTTTTCAGGAAACGCTACTCGCTCTATTACGTGCTGGCTGTCATCAGCGGCGCGAGGAACCAGATTTTTCTGACCTTTGCGCCATGGGTGCTGATCAAAGTGTTTGACGTCAAGCCTCAGGTATTTGCGATCCTGGGGATGGTGGTTGCCCTTGTCAGTATCGGAACGCGGAAGATGATCGGCAAATTGATTGACAGTCGGGGAGAGCGATTTGTCCTGACTGCGGAAGCCATTTTATTGTTCGCAATCTGTCTCGGCTATGCGTTCTCGGCCAGAATTTTCTCCGCCGGCGTCGCCGTGGTGATTATTGCCGGCTGTTATATCATCGATAATTCCATGTCTGCAGTCGAAATGGCGCGGTCAACCTATGTGCGAAAAATTGCCGTCGACCTTTCTGATGTGACGCCAACTCTGTCGACGGGCGTCAGCCTGCAGCACATCGCCTCGATGGTGATTCCTGTTTTCGGAGGCCTTCTGTGGGCGGCCGTCGGATATCAGGCCGTATTCATCGCGGCGGCCGTTATCGCGTTCCTCAACCTGGTTCTTTCCCGAAGACTTGAAATTACACAATAGCAGCAATTTTGCCCAAGAAGTCCATATTCAGTTCATACATATTTGTTAAGCCTGTTTTGGTCTGTAGGGAGAGCCCCGTTTTATATTTATATCAAGCAATTTGATTGCTTCATAAACACGATGAAGCTCGGTCAGGATTTGTTCTTTTTCACCGTCGCCGCATTCAAGACCATCCAATACCGCGGCGGCGGCTTTCGCATAATCCCGCTTATATTTTGCGTTTAATTCAGTCCAATTGACTCCTGCAAAATGAGAGGTGATTCTCACGTCCAGGGGTAATTTTTCTTGTTTCATCAACACCGCTATGACCGGGTATCCGGCATACCCCTGCCAGTATGTCCCATTATCGTCTGAAGCATAAAGGTTCCCATCCCAGGTAACGTTATACTCCTTCCTCCTGTCGGAAGAAAGGACTGCCGCACGGTCTGCATGCAGCGTAATCCGATCATCCGCGATCGCGCTGTACGCTTCATAGATCTTCTCAATCGGTGGTAATTTGTTCAACATCTCATCCCTCATTATGCTCATATAACACGATACTCTCAATATAGTTTGTAAATCTTCTCAGTTCCTTTTCCTGGGTTAAGGTTATTTCACCGGCTTCATACATTCTGTGTATTTCAGAACGCTCGGCATCCAATACTTTAAGCCGCAATTCTTCCTTTTGCTCTTCCAGCCCGTCATGATACCGATCTCCCGTACGCTTGAATCCCTGCAATATTTTTTCATAGTCCAGAAGCACAGCGTAAACATACTCAGGCTGTTCCTGGGTCCGGGCGTATTCCTCCAATCCGGTGACAGCCGCTCCCATCGCCTTCATCTGGACCTCCCGAACAAGATGCAGATGATCCAAGCCGGCGCCGTCATTCCGATGATGCTTTCCCCCCAGACGGCCGAAATCGCGTATGGCTCGTTTCAGGAAAAACATGGCACCCAAACGAAAATTATACTCCAGGGCGCCTTCCCGATAATCAAGAAATTGGGTCAGGGTGTCAAAAACCGTTACGTCTATTTCATCGTTAGCAAGAAGATTGCTGATGTACTTTCTTTGCAGGTTTAAGGCCAGTAAGCGTGCCTCATTGATTTTCCGGCTATGCTCCGCATGCTGTTCATCGGATTTCTGTCCTGAAAGATTCTTCTGAAAACTTACGGTGTATTCGTTGATCAGCTCCGCGGCGGCAGACTCATTTTCCGCATTAGTTTCTGCCTTGATTTTTCTAATTGCCGACAACAGCAGCTTATTTTTAGCCCAGGTCAAATCTGTGCACTCTTCAGCGCCCCCGGCAGCCGCTTCCTTTTTGCAGAGCAAAGGCAAAAATACCGTCGCAATAATTAATAACAGCAGAATTACTCCCGCTGCGATAAAAATAAGCAGCGAGCGCGCCGGAAAGGTTTCTCCGTTTCCTAAAAAAGCCGGCACGGTAAGGACGCCGGCCATAGTTACCGCGCCGCGCACACCCACGAAGGTTGTAATCAGGGCTGTCCTTATTTCAGGCTTTTCAGCGTTACTTCTTTTCCTCAAATAGTAATTATGAGCGCTGCTCAAAAAGGACCAGACAAAACGAATAGCAAGAATTACAAGTGCGATCACAGCTACATATCCAAACGCCAGCCAGTTCGACATATCATGGTTGGAAATCGTGTCAAACATTGCCGATGGTATATTCATCCCTAGTAATAGGAAAACGAATCCGTTTAAGACAAACAAAACGATGGACCACGTATTTTCTGTGAGCAATTGCTCTTCCGCCATCTGGGTTTCTGTGTGCTCCCTGACAATGGAATGAATGATTCCGGCGGCTACAACAGCAATGACTCCCGAAGCGTGCAGAATATCCTCAGTAACGATATAAATGCCAAACGGAGTCAGAATCTGAAGCAGCGAATGGAACACCGGATCATTGATCCCGTTTTTACGCAGTCTGAAACGGGCAAAGGTTATGATCAGCCCGAGGAATATTCCGGCGACAGCTCCGATCAGGAAGGTGTAAGAAAAGTTCAGGGCCGCCTCCCGAAGAGAAAAGTATCCGGTGACAGCCGCAGCTATGGCATATTTAAAGGCTACAAGCCCGGAGGCGTCATTAATCAGAGATTCTCCCCTCACAAGAACCATCACCTTCTCGGGCACCCTTATTCTTTTGGCGATGCCATTGACAGCCACAGGGTCCGTCGGAGACAGAATCGCTGCCAGGGCCAGGGCAGCGGAAAGCGGGACGCTGGGTATGAGCCGGTCAATCACATATCCGCAGATTATGGTGGTCAGTATGACAAGAATGAAGGCATTGCCGAATATCTGAAACCGCATCCCCCATAATTCTTCGCGTGAGAAATGCCGTCCGTCGTTATACAAAAGCGGTGCCACAAACAATAGCAAAAACCATTCTGCGCCGATTTCAAACGTATAATTCCCTATCATAAGCGCAATCAGAATCCCAAACACAATTTGGGTCAAGGCCGGAGGGATAGACGGAATATAGTGGCCGACAACATTGGAGATCAAGAGACTCAGCATCAATAACAAGATAATTGTTAGTAGGTTCACAATTGTGCCCTCCATTTATAATACATTTTTCCATGTTCTATTGTATCATAATGAATTTCACCATGGTTGTAAAAATTTATTCGGCCGATACCCTGTAAACGAGGTCCGTTCCGTATCCGATCTTGATTCTATAGTATCCAGCC
>CAMJRV010000453.1 GCA_946408315.1 uncultured Bacillota bacterium
TCCAAGGACTGTGAACCAGGCGGAACAGCTTGACAAGTTTCTGAATGAGAGAAACCTCGATATTGATAAAGTTTTAGACATCGATATCGATAAAGAAGTACTGATGACAAGGCTGATAGGCAGAAGAGTCTGCAGAAGCTGCGGAGCTACCTATCATGTAATCAATATGCCGCCCGAAAAGGAAGGCGTCTGCGACGTCTGCGGCGGTGAGCTTTATCAAAGATCCGACGATGCTGCGGCGACTGTCGAAAACAGGATTGAAGTTTACATTGCCCGGACAATGCCGCTTGTGGAGTACTATGAGAAGCTTGGAAAGATCGCCCATATCGACGGCGACAAAGGGCTTGAGGATGTGTTTAGCGATATCGTGAGTGTGATAGGAGACCGCGAATGATTATCATCAAATCACAACAGGAAATTGACATCATGAGAGAGTCGGGGAAGATTACCGCTTATATTTTAGCGGAGCTTTCCAACTTGATTCGGCCTGGAATTTCCACAAAAGAGATTGATGAATTTGTAGAAAGCGTGATTCTAAAGAACCATATGATACCCAGCTTTAAGGGCTACAACGGTTATCCGGCCAGCGCCTGCGTGTCGGTGAACGAAGAAGTGGTTCATGGAATTCCTTCCGCGAAAAAGATACTTCGTGAAGGGGACATCGTCAGCGTCGACGTCGGCAGCACGTATCGGGGATATGTCAGCGATGCTGCAAGAACTTACCCTGTAGGAAAAATCAGCGCAGAAGCACAAAAGCTGATCACCGTTACGGAAGAGAGCTTCTTTGAAGGCTTGAAATTCTGTAAGGTGGGATACCGGCTTTCGGATATTTCTGCGGCGATTCAAAAAAAAGCGGAATCGGAAGGATTTTCCGTGATTCGCGATTTTGTAGGCCATGGGATCGGGAGGGCGATGCACGAAGAGCCCCAGATCCCAAACTACGGGAAGCCGGGCAGGGGCCCGAGACTTGCTCCCGGCATGGTGTTCGCCATCGAGCCCATGATCAATCAGGGAGATTACGAGGTCGAGGTCCTTTCAAACAACTGGACGGTAGTTACCGTTGACGGCAAGCTTTCCGCTCATTATGAAAATACTGTCGTTATCACTGACGGTGAACCAGAGTTGTTGACGCTGTATGGCGTTTCGTAAAAAAGAGAGGTGTATTATATGGCAAAGAAAGATGTCATAGAGGTATTTGGTACCGTATTAGAGGCTCAACCGAATGCGATGTTCGTCGTGAGACTGGAAAACGGTTACGAAGTACTGGCGCACATTTCAGGAAAAATAAGAATGAACTTCATCAGAATTTTACCCGGAGATCGTGTGAAAGTAGAACTGTCACCCTATGATCTGACCAGGGGAAGAATTACGTGGAGAGATAAATAAGAGATGTAAACCAAATAGCACAAATGCTAGGGGAGGAATTAAAATGAAGGTAAGAGCCTCAGTAAAGCCTATCTGCGAAAAGTGCAAAATCATAAAGAGAAACGGAAAAGTGATGGTGATTTGCGAAAATCCCAAGCACAAGCAGACACAAGGTTAATCGTTAAATTAGCATAGGAATGACTCTTGGGGGAGCGGCTGTGTTTTATTGTCGGGAGACAAGAAAACTACCTCAAGTAAATTCTGGATAAATCAATGAATTATGTGCGGACTGAGTTTCACTCGAGAAAACTCAGAATGCAGAGCAAATTAAAATTGCGCAGCTAATTTTTCGAGAGACGCGAAGCGACGATTGAGTACGCAGCGCACGTATACAGAAATACGTAAGCGAGTACGAAAGAGTCAGCGACAAAGTATATCGGAAAATTAGCAAGCAAGAGAAGGAGGAAAGTTTATGGCTCGTATAGCCGGTGTCGACTTACCAAGAGACAAAAGAGTAGAGATTGGACTTACGTATATTTACGGGATAGGAAGACCTACCTCATTGGAAATTCTTGCGAAGGCTGGAATCAATCCAGACACGAGAGTGAAAGATCTGTCAGAGGACGAGGCAGGTGCTATCAGAAGGATTATAGATTCCGAATATGTTGTTGAAGGAGATCTCAGAAGAGAAGTTACCCTGAACATCAAGAGACTGATGGAAATTGGCTGCTACAGAGGAATCCGTCACAGAAGAGGACTGCCTGTAAGAGGTCAGAAGACAAAGACAAACGCAAGAACCAGAAAAGGTCCGAAGAAGACTGTAGGAAGAAAGAAGAAAAAGTAAGGAGGTAAGGAAAGATGGCTAAAACTGTAAAAAAGACAGTGAGAAAAAAGAGAAGAGAACGTAAGAACATTGAACGTGGTCAGGCCCATATCCAATCCACCTTTAACAATACTCTTGTAACTCTTACAGATCTCAGCGGAAATGCGCTGTCCTGGTCAAGCGCCGGTTCCCTTGGCTTTAAGGGATCCAGGAAGTCAACTCCGTTTGCCGCTCAGATGGCTGCGGAAGAAGCTGCCAAGGGTGCGATGGAACACGGACTGAAGATGGTTGAAGTATATGTAAAGGGACCTGGTTCCGGCCGTGAAGCCGCAATCAGAGCGTTGCAGGCAGCAGGACTTGAGATCAATCTTATTAAGGATATTACTCCAATTCCGCACAATGGCTGCAGACCGCCAAAGAGAAGAAGAGTTTAATTAAAGGGAGGTGTAATTAACATGGCTAGATATACGGATGCTTCTTGCAGATTATGCAGAAGAGAAGGCCAGAAGCTGTTCTTAAAGGGTGAAAGATGTTACAGCCCTAAGTGCGCTATCGAGAAGAGAAATTACGCGCCCGGACAGCATGGACAGAACAACAGAAAGAAAGTCTCTGAATACGGTTTACAGCTGAGAGAAAAACAGAAGGCAAAGAGATTCTACGGAATTCTGGAAACCCAGTTCAGAAATTACTTCGATAAGGCTGCCAAGAAAAAGGGAATTACAGGTGAAAACCTGCTCGTTATGTTAGAGACCAGATTGGACAACGCTGTTTTCAGAATGGGATTTGCGTCCTCGAGAAAAGAAGCGAGACAGCTTGTAAGACATGGTCACTTTACTGTAAATGGTCAGAAACAAAACATTCCATCTTTTGCAGTAAAAGCTGGTGATGCCATCAAGGTGAAGGAAAAGAGCGCTGCGTCTCCTAAGTTCAAGGAGATCAAGGATATGTCCATCAGCGTACCTTCATGGATCACGGTTGATGTAGAAAAGCTTGAGGGTAAGGTTATTGCGATGCCGAGAAGAGAGGATATCGATACTCCTATCGCAGAACATCTCATCGTCGAGTTGTACTCTAAGTAAGATTAGCTTGACAGCTTAACTGCGATTGAGTAAATAAAGGAGGGTTTT
>CAMJRV010000454.1 GCA_946408315.1 uncultured Bacillota bacterium
CTGGACCGGCTGGAGACGTCATGCGCTCCCTGGTTGAAACGCGTTGGCTGAGGGATGAAAAAATGCTTTCTATAACAAGATATTCCATAAAGACCGATTGCCTTGCGCCTTGGATAAAATTTATATGGCATTTTGAAGCTGAGGAGGCGGATATTCATTATAAACTGCTGCCGACAGATTGCATCGACATCATACTGAACCTGTCTGGCAACATGGTTTACGAAGCCGATTCTCACCGTATTTCTGCCGCTCCAATTCATATAAACGGCTTGAGGAGCAAGCACAGTTATATCCATCAAACGGGAAAGATTCGCATTTTCGGAATCTCCTGTCATTCCTTTGGGCTTTACCCGTTTGTTCATAAATCACTGGAGGGAACGCGCGATAAAGTAGTTGATTTGTTTGAACTTTCAATGCCTTTGGCAAGGAAGCTGGAATCGGCGGTTTCTGACAGGGCGGCTGCGGAAGATATCATTGAAAACATTGAGAAGGCTTTATGCGGAGAACTTCAAGTGAGTAACGATTATATCGATAAGGCTTGCTTAATACAGGATTTTTTAGAAGCTGGCTATCATACCACAATACAGTCTTTTTGTTCAAAGCACACGATACACACGAAAACGTTCCTGAGAAATGTTCTGTGTTATACAGGGTATACTCCTAAATCTCTGTGTTCCATAAACAGGTTTCAAAAATCGGGAAATCAATTGGTTCATCAAAGGCCGAAACAGTTGTCCCGAATCGCCTATGACAATGGCTTTTCAGACCAGGCGCATTTCATAAGAGAGTTTCGGAGATATTCCGGCGCGTCTCCCCGTACCTTCCGGCAGGAAAGAATAACGGTAAAGGAAAACACAAAATACAGCTATCGCTGATGTCCTTTTTGTTCAATACCTCTTGCTTTTTTTCAGTTATACTGTGAAAAAATCAGGAGGTAATTTTTATGTGCATGATAACAGAAATAGCAACCATGAAGCTGGTGGAAGGCATCACAAAGGAAGAATTTATTTTCATTGTAGACGGGCTGGAAAAGAACTTTCACTCCAAACAGCCGGGTTTCATCGACACGGAATTGCTGTACAGCGAATCAAATCATCTATGGGTGATGGTTCAGCATTGGGAATCGATGGAGCAATTAAAAGCCGCATCCGGTAAAATGTTTAAAGACAGCGCTGCGGAACCGTTTGTCAAATCTCTCAACACTAAGAGTGTAAAAATGACGATAGCACCACAGATAAAGATGTGGAAGGCTGATATGTGACGAGCAAGATAAGAATAACCGGTCAAGCGGCGGATTTTTTCAAACCGCCGCTTGACCGGTTATGGGTTACTGTACGAACGAGAAGTCCGTCAACTCATCATAGGTGTAGATCTTGCTGATCTGTCCCTTGTCTTTGGTCCACTTCACAATACTGTCAAACTGATCTTCACTGATGGTTCCGGCGTGGGCGAAGCCTCCGTCCATATTGGAGAGGTAAGCTCCGATGGCGTCCGGAAACTGGTATTTTGTCAGAATATCGCTGTATTCCTTCACATCGGCGCCGTTCATGTAGTCGACCGCCTTGTTGTACGCCTGATAGAAGGCTTTGATATCTCCGGGGCGGTCTGTGGTCATCTGGTCCGTAAAGAACAGCGTTCCGCCTTTGATTCCCGCTTCCTTTGAGCTTCCCAGCAGATGGGCCCCCTGATTGACGAGCATGCCGGCCTGGGGTTCGGTATAGACGACGCCGTCGATCTGGTTGGACATCAGGGCTTCGGTTCTGCCCGCGAAGGAAGGTATTTCAACGATCTCATAATCAAACCCATATTCGGCCGCAAACTGATCCATGATATATTCCAAGATGAAGTTCGGTACGAGAGAAATCCGCTTGCCGCTCAATTCTTCCATTTTCGTGATCCCGGAATCGGGAGAAGCCAGTATCTTAAAGTCTTCGCTGATATCTGAAGTGATTTTTACAGGAATTCCCCTGTCTACGAAGGTCGCAGCCGTCATGACATCGCCGATGGCAGCGTCGAGTTCCTTGGCCTGGACCGCTACGTTGCGGTCGTTGGGGGAAGAGAAGGATTTTATGGATACGTTTAAACCGGCCTCCTCAAAAAATCCCTTTTCCTGGGCGAGTATGATGGGGATAGCGGATTCCGCCGGCAGGATTCCTACCTTGAGTTCCTGTTTGCTGAGGGTTCCGCTGTCCTGTGCTTTCGAGCATCCGGGCAGCAGAAGGATACAGATCAGCAGTGCGAAAATTGCAGTTGTTCTTTTCATCTCTTTTCAGCCTTTCTTTCTTCAAACTTAATTCCTGGTTAAAATCAGCGTTTCGTTTTTCTTTATCCCGCAATGGTTCGGAAGTCTTCCAGCTCCATAAAATACGGGACGACATTTCTCTTCAAAAGAAGCGGGTCGGTATTCCTGTCATTCCTGCCGCCTTCGCTGGTGAATGCAAGCAGAAACCCTTTCTCTCGCAGCAAGTCCACGTTATGGCCGGAATACAGGCCGAAGGGATAGGCGAAGACATCTTTTGCGCTTACGATCGGGCTTGCGCCGCAGCGGTCGAGGTCTTCCAAAATTTCCTGATCCCCGGCTTCCGTGATCGCGCTGAGCGTCGTGCCGGTCCTTGTATGGAACCGGTCCGTATGGTTTGCATATTCAAAGACATCGGACATCTGTTCCAGCTCTTCTTCCGTAAGGCATATGGATTTTTCAGGATCAAAGGGTTTCTTTTGCGTGTTGAGCCAGCCGGTGACGACAAACGCGGCGGCATGGAAACGGTACTTCTTTAAAGTGGGATAGGCGTATCGGGCGACGGACTGGTAGCAGTCGTCGAAGGTCAGCAGTACGGATTTCTCCGGCAGTTCCGTTCCTCTGCAGTAGTAGTCTCTGACTTCCCCGAAGGTTAATGTATGAAACCTGTTCTCGTATAAATACTCCATTTGAGCGAGGAAATTCTCCAGAGTGACAAAGAGGGGAGGGGGCAACCGATCCTCGTAATCCTGTCTTACTTCGATCGGTGAGGCTTGTTCCGGATGATGGTCCCGGCTCTCGCGGATTTCGTGGTACATGAAAGCGGTAAAAGACATCGGCATATTCTCCTATTTTTAAATTTGGTAATTATATTCTAGGACTAATTATAAAATATATCACAGAAACATATACAATGCGTATGAAAATTTTTCGATTTTAACTTTTTTGTAAAGAATTTTAAGCATTTTGTAAAGCACTGAAACATAAACCTTGATATGATAAAAAAGAAGAAGCGGCTATACTGGGGAAAAATCCGAAGCCTGACATGACTGACATAAGCGGAGATTGGAGATAAC
>CAMJRV010000455.1 GCA_946408315.1 uncultured Bacillota bacterium
CGCTGTCGCAGTTACTGATCCGGTTAGTCTTGTTCCGCATCTCTTTTACAATCCGGACATTTTCAAAATCCAGAAGCTGGCTGTGGGCGCCCAATATGTTCAGAAAGTCGATAATCTGCTCCGCTTCCTTGAGATAAACCACATGGCTGTTCTTCCTGACCACCGATTTGGAATGAAGGCCGAAGCTGTTGATCAGTTTTTTCACATCGCTGCTTAAAACCTCACTGTTGCATACGATTTCCAGATGATAGGCCTTTTCCGGATCGGTGATGGTGCCGGCTCCCAGAAAGACTCCTCTCAAATATGCCCTTCGGCAGCACTTTGTTCTGACGAGATCGGAATAGATCCCGTCGCTGATATAATTACAGCCTTCACGGACCAGCAGAATGCCCGTTTCTCTCAAAATTTGCTCCGCATTCATCTCCGCGCCGATCACCAGCTCATAGTAATGTCCTTTTTTCAGGATGGTGGTCTTGGCGATGACCAGGGATGCGTTCGTTCCGAAGTAATCCTTGATGAGCTTCTTGAAATGCCTTGCCACCGCAGGATTTTCCGTAAGCAGCACCACATTCACCTTGCCGCCCCCCGAAAGCTTGATCGTTCCGCACATGCGGATAAAGCCGGCAATTTCCGCCAGCATGCAGCATTTTTTCTCCGGTTCTATCCTCGACAATTCATTCTTCGTATTCGCAGAAAAAGACATGTTAAGTACGCCTCCAAGAACAATAGGAATGCACGCCGTGTCGGGATATCCTCCTGGCAGGCGTGCAGGATCTCAGGTATTATTTATTTCGCGATGCTTAAAATTCTTCTCGCATCCGCAGGCGTAGCAATCTCTCTTCCCAGAAGCTTCGCAAGCTTGACTACCTTCTCGACGAGCTCGCCGTTGCTCTTCGCAAGGACGCCCTTTTCGAGATAGAGGTTATCTTCAAAGCCCACTCTGACGTGGCCTCCCATGATGATGGTGGCTGCTGCAATTTCAAATTCATTTCTGCCGATTCCCGCCGCCGTCCATGTACTTCCCGCCGGAATGCTTCCGACCATGAATACCAGGTCTCTGAGGGTAGCGGTCATCTGAACGCCAAGCACGAAGTCAAAATGGAGCGGCTCAACCAGCAGTCCCTTTTTGTGCGCCTTCATGGCGATGTCGATCATACCCTTGTCGAAGACTTCCAGTTCGGGTTTGATTCCTCTTTCCTTCATGATCTTTGCGAAATTGAAGATCGTATTGTCCGTGTTGATAAAGATGTCGTCGCCGCCGAAATTCAGCGTACCGCAGTCGAGCGTAGCAAATTCAGGCGTCGGTACGATCTCGGTGGACTGAAGCCGTTCCAGATCGGTCATTCCAACTGCTCCGCCCGTGGAAGGCTGAACGATAACGTCTGGGCATTCCTTCAGGATCGCGTCTACCGCAACTTGAAAGCGGTCCTTACCCTGAGTCGGCGTACCGTCATCTTCCCTGACATGAAGATGGATGACAGAAGCTCCTGCGTCGTAAGCGGATTTCGCTTCTCTGACGATTTCTTCCACCGTATACGGCACCGCTGGGTTATGTTCTTTCGTAACCTCAGCGCCGCATATGGCTGCCGTGATGATGAGTTTTTCCATTTGTTTGTTCTCCTTTAGATTAAATACTGTTTCGGCCGCAAATCATACGGCCTTATATCTAGTCGCAGATGAGTCCGTAAACCACACTTGCGATTCGATCGGCGTCATGTCGAATATATCCTTTTTTGATTTCGACAAAATTATTTTCGATGAGGGTGATTCCACTTTCCCGCAGTCTTCGTCTATCTTCGTCGGAAGGAACGATCTGCGCTGCACCGTCTTCATTATATGGCTTCAACGCTTCCTTATCAATCACTTTATTGTTCGCGATGATATATTCGATGTTCTTTTCCCCTAGATATTCCGCCGCTCTGGCCGTATGGTCCCACACGGTGTAGCTGTCTGTTTCCCCGGGCTGCGTCATCATATTGCAGACAAGGACCTTTCTTCCCCGCGCTTCCCGGATAGCCTCAGAGATGCCGTCCACGAGAAAGTTGGGAATGATGCTGGTAAACAGGCTTCCCGGACCCATGAGGATCAGGTCCGCCTTGTAGATCGCCTCCAGAGCTCCTGCCGTGGCCGCCGGTCTTTCCGGCTCCAAAAATACCTTGGCGATGGGGCTTTGCTGGCGCAGCACCTCGGGTTGAATCTTCGACTCGCCGCAGACGAGCGTGCCGTTTTCCAACACGGCGCACAGGCGGATATCGCTGCTCGTTACCGGGAGCACCTGGCCCTTTACTCGCAGAATCTCATTCGTTTTCGCCACCGCAGCCTCGAAATTTCCGCAGATGCCGTTCAGCGCCGCAATCAGAAGGTTTCCGAAACTCTGGCCTTCCAGCATACCGTCGGTAAACCGGTATCGGAGCAGCTCCTGCATCAGTCCCTCTTCATCCGCCATGGCAAGCAAACAACTTCTGATATCTCCCGGCGGAAGCATACCCAGGTCTTCTCTAAGCTTCCCGGAACCGCCTCCGTCATCGGCCACCGTCACGATAGCCGTCAGATTGTCGGTAACTTTTTTGATTCCCCGGAGGATGACCGATAGACCGGTGCCACCTCCGATTACCGCGATTCTCGGTCCCGTGTGATTTCCGTCAATCATTTCCATTCCTTTCTTTTGCCGCTGTGCACTAGAGATCTCTGTGGACCGTAATGACGCGCTTCCCCTCTTCAAGGAATCTTCTGGAAAGCTCATTCGCCACCGCTACGGAACGATGCTGTCCGCCGGTGCAGCCGATGGCGAGCACCAGGTGGAATTTGCCTTCCCTGATATAGCTGGGAATCAGCCTGTCGATGAGATCGTGCACCGTGTGAAGAAACTCCTGGGTCTCCTGAAACTTCATCACGTAGTTGCTCACCTTTTCGCTATTTCCCGTAAGCTTTCTCATACTCTTCAAATAGTACGGATTGGGGATGAAGCGCATGTCGAACACCATGTCCGCATCCAGCGGAAGCCCATGCTTATAGCCGAAGGATTGAATGCTGATCGTAAAGCTCTGCTTTTCCTCCTGGGACAGCAGCAGCTTCTTGATCTCTTCATTGAGCTGGGCTGTCTTCATATTGGAAGTATCGATGATGTAATCGGAAATCTGTCTGATCTCCAGAAGGCGCTGGCGCTCCCGGGTGATTCCGTCCAGCGTGCTCCCCGCGCTGGCTAAGGGGTGGGTCCGTCTGGTCTCATTGAATCTTCGGATCAACACCTCGTCGGAAGCTTCCAGAAACATGACCTTAAATTCCAATCCGGAGCTTT
>CAMJRV010000456.1 GCA_946408315.1 uncultured Bacillota bacterium
GTGTCAGCTATGGCCTTCAGCGGCTATTGGGGTGCCTCCACCTGGCTTCCCACATTGCTGGTGACGGAAAAAGGACTGGACACCGCTACCATGGCAAAGTTTATGGTCATTCTGAACGTGGGTATGTTTATCGGCATGAACGTATTCGGTATCATTGCGGACAAGATCGGCAAGAAGGCGGCTTTAATGATCACCTTTATCGGTCTTACCATCACGCTGCCGATCTATTTGTCCGTTACGGAACCAAGCATGCTGGTCCTACTCGGCCCTGTATACGCATTTTTCGTAACCTTCACTACTATTTTCGGTTCCTATTTTCCGGAAATGTATCCTGCCCTTGTAAGGGCAACAGGAGCAGGCTTCTGCTTCAATTTCGGAAGAGGCTTATCGGCTATCGCCCCCTTCGTTCTCAGCATTGTGGCGGCTAAATACAGCCTGACCCTCGGCCTCGGCATCTGCTCCATATTCTTCTTCCTGTCCTTCTTGGGAATGATCTTCCTGCCGGATACCAGGAAAAAGGAACTTGCGAAATAAACGTCAACAAAAGGTGCTGCAGCCGGAAGATTGACTCCCGGCTGCGGCCGAAATCAAAGGAGAAACAATATGAAGATAGTAGACTTAAGCATTTGCGTAGAAAGCGGGCTGCCCAGCGATCCGCCGGATTACAGACCGTATATCGATTATCAGAACCACAAGGATACGGCAAAGGATATGCTGGCGTATTTCGGTGACGCCACTCTTGACGACCTGCCGGACGGAAACGGCTGGGCAGTTGAATTTTTAAAGATATCCACCCACGGCGGAACTCATATCGATGCGCCGTATCATTATTATCCGACGATGAACGACGGGGAACGGGCCTGGACCATCGACGAGGTTCCCCTGGAATGGTTCCACGGCAACGCCGTGGTGGTGGATTTCAGAGATAAGCCCGATGGGTATAAGGTTCAGCCGGCAGATTTTCAGGAGTATTTTAAGAAAATCAGATATGAGATCAAGCCGGGAGATATCGTGCTGGTCAATACAGGAGCGAGCAAAAAGTGGGGAACTCCCGAATACCTGTCTTCCGGATGCGGTATGTCCAAAGCCGCTACTCTTTGGCTGGTGGATCAAGGGGTCCGGGTAGTGGGAACAGACGCGTGGAGCTGGGATCGGCCCCTTCCGTTGATTGCAAAGGAGTTCAATGAAACCCACGATAAGGAGATCATCTGGGAAGGCCACAGGGCAGGGGCTGTTAAGGCTTACTGCCATATCGAAAAGCTTACCAACCTGGAAGCGCTTCCAGTGACCGGAAGCCATTTCTTCTGTTTCCCTGTAAAGATAAAAGGGGCGAGCGCAGGTTGGATCCGTGCCGTGGCCTTTGTGGAGGATGAGCACGATGAGTAAAACCATTATTACGGTGGCTACGACAGGGGCGTGGCCGCAAAAAAGTCAAAATCCGCATATTCCGATGACGCCTCTTGAAATCGCAGAGGATGTGTATGAGTGTTATCGGGCGGGCGCGGCCATCGCGCATCTCCACATGAGAGACGACCAGGGCAACGGGACCATGGACGCGGGAAAGTTTGAAGAAACCGTTCGATTGATAAGAGAGCGATGCGATATTCTCATCAACTGCACAACATCGGGAGATCTGAACGCTACGGATGAGACAAGACAGCTTCATCTCAAATCCATCCGTCCGGAACTGGCGTCCTACGACTGCGGTTCCATGAACTGGATGCACAACAGCCTGTTCATCAATCACCCCAGGTTTTTGGAGGAACTGGGTCTCACCATGCAGGAGTACGGCGTCAAACCGGAAATTGAGATCTTTGACGCAGGGATGGTCTATAACTCCCTGTACTATCTGAAAAAGGGGATTCTGAAAGCACCGCTTCACTATCAGTTCGTACTCGGAGCGGCGGGAGGCACGGCAGCGACGGTTGAAAACCTCGTTTACCTAAAAGGTTTGATTCCGGAAGACTCCACGTGGTCCGCTTTGGGAATCGGAAAAAATCATGTACCGATCCTGTTGACTGCCATTGCCATGGGCGGCCACGTCAGAGTAGGACTGGAGGATAATCTTTACTTTGGACCGGGAACTCTGGCAACCAATCCGCAGCTTGTGACCAGAGCTGCGAAGCTCATCGAGGATTCGGGAAATGAAATCGCGACTCCGAAAGATGCCAGAGAAATTTTATCAATCGGATCGGGGAGCGACGGTCTGAAATAAATCCCTTTGGCGTTCAGGGGCTTCTGAGCGATGCGAACCGTCCGGTTCCGCATCGCTCAGAAGCCCCTGCTTTGTGATAAAAACAATCCGATTCGAAATTTAAATATGTTGTTATTTTGATATTCTTTGGTAGAATAATTACGTGGAAGAAAACATAAATATAAAACCAAACAAATAATTTGTGTCACGGACAAAAAATATGTTGCAAGTTATTTATTTATCGATTATACTACAGTTGAAAGGCGGATCAAACATGAAATCTAATAAAAAACAGGCATTTAACCAGATGAAACCAATGCTGGCAAGCATTGCGGCAGGTATATCCAAACAGTTTGGCGGCAACTGCGAAGTTGCGATTCATAATCTGACCAAAGGGTACAACAGCACCATCGAGATGATTGAAAACGGTCATGTCACCGGCAGACAGGTCGGAGACAGCGCCAGCGAAATTGTTCTGGAAGCGCTTAAAGACAAAGACATCCAGGACCGCTATGGTTACATCACCCACTCCAAAAACGGTAAAATGCTGAAGTCATCTACGATTAACATCCGTGATGACGAAGGAGAGGTCATAGCGGTGATCTCGATCAATTACGACATCAGCGATCTTACATTGGCCAATAAGATCCTTGGGGAGTTCATTAATCTGGAACGCGAAACAGAAACCGACGGAGAGACGATTACCAACAATGTGACCGACCTCCTGGAACAGCTGATCGAGGAATCCAGAAGCTATATCGGAAAATCCGTATCCGCCATGACAAAAGAAGAGAAAATTGAAGCAATCCGGTATTTGGACAGAAAAGGCGCGTTGCTTATTAAAAAAAGCTCCGATCGCATTTCGGAGTTTTATGGCATTTCGAGATACACGCTGTACCGGGCGCTGGGAACCCAGGAAGAATCATAGGCATTAACACGCAGTCATTTAACAGGAGGAAGGATAATGGAAAAGAAAACCATATCTACGGAAAAGGCACCTGCGGCCATCGGGCCATATGCTCAGGCAAACAGGGCGGGGGATTTCATATTCACATCCGGACAGATTCCCTTAAACCCTGAGACAGGTG
>CAMJRV010000457.1 GCA_946408315.1 uncultured Bacillota bacterium
TGAAACCATTGTCGTATCGAAATCGCCGAGCTGCCTGATCTCGTCGAACAGCAGCGCATCACCACGCGCAAAGACCTCCTCAATCTCGTCGTGCATCACGTATCTCGCCATATCGAAGTCATGCACCGTAGTATCAAAGAAAAAGCCGCCGCTGACCTTCAGGTATTCCAGGGAAGGAGGCTCGGGGTCCCGGCTCACGATCGATACGACCTGAGGTGTTCCGACCTTTCCGTCCTTAACCATGTTGCTGATTTTGGTAAATGACGGATCAAACCGCCTGTTAAACCCAATCATGAACTTGACGCCCGATTCCCTGACAGCCTTCAGGCACCGGTCGATGGCTTCCATGCTGAGCGCCAGGGGCTTTTCACAGAAAATGTGCTTTCCGGCGGCGCACGCCCGGAGGATCATCTCCTCATGGGTATCGGTGGAAGTCGCGATAATCACGGCATCAATTGAACTGTCTGCAAATATCTTTTCGGGATCGCAGTACTTTTTCAGGCCCTCTATGGCGATTTTATCCAGGTTTTCTTTCAGCGGGTCGGCCAAAGCAGCCAGTCTGGCATTTGGAATTCCGTAAGCAGCGTTTTTTATATGGATCTGTCCCTGACGTCCTGCTCCCAGGATACCGATATTTATTTTATTCATTGTATCGCCTCTCTTTATTTCATCATTCATACGATTCGGGATAGATGACAACCTTCAGCGCCTTTCCGGCCCTCAGAAGGGAAAGTCCCTCCTCATATTGGCTTAAGGGGAAGGTATGGGTCACGATTTCATCCAGCGGCAAAAGTCCGCTCTCAATAATCCGCCCTGTCTTTTCAAAGTAGTATTTCCCCAGAAATCCTCCGTAAATATGCGCTTCCTTGCGCACAATTTCCGCCAGTCTGATGGGCGGTATCGCGGTTTCGTCATGGCCGAACATCAGCACATTTCCGTTGGAGCGAATCACTTCGATCGCCTCCGACAGCATCTGCCCCACCGCTTCGATACTGTGATCCACGCCCAGACCGTCGGTTTCCTCCAGGCAAACCTTCGTGAGGTTCTCCTCCAAAGGATTGACCACCCGGGTCGCACCGCACCGAAGGGCCTTTTGACGGCGATACTCATGGGGTTCTGAAACGATGACACGAGTTGCGCCGTTGGCTCTGGCCATCGCGGCAAACAAGAGTCCCATCGGGCCGGCGCCCAGAATGCACACAGAATCCCCTGCCTGTATGTTCAATTTTTCAATCGCGTACCCTACGCAGGACAGTGGCTCCGCCAGAGCCGCGTGCTGGAACGGGGTTTCTTTTTTGACCTTATATACCGAATAGGCTGGTACACAGGTATAGCTGGTGAGCGCTCCGTCCTGGAATAATCCCCGCACTAAGCCGTGCTCAAAATATGGAGTACCCTGCTGGCAGTACAGCGTGGAACACTTATCCGGCCTGTCGCTCCGGCAGTGTTCGCAGCGCCCGCAGGGCGGATGCGGATCGATGATGACTTTATCTCCCGGCGCAAGCCAGCTGACGGCAGGACCGACTTCGGCGACTTCTCCTGTATACTCGTGTCCGAAAATGATATCGGGCTTCGCGGGATGCAGCGGCGGGTCCATCAATACATGCAGGTCTGTCCCGCAAATGCCCACGCCCAATACCTTGATGAGTACGTCGTCAGGGTTCTTAATCTGCGGCTTCGGCCTGTCCTCATATGTATATAAGCCCGGTTTTTTGAATATAATTGCTTTCATGACATGCCTCCAGTGTTTTATAGATTGTAAAACTTATTTTCTATGTCTGTGCTTTCTTTCGTCCAGCAGCACCGCTCCGACGATAACAACGCCCTTCACGAGCATCTGCAGGGACGGATCGATTTGCAGCATGGTCATTCCGTTCGTCAGAACGCCCATGATCAAGGCTCCGACGATGGTGCCGGCCATCGTTCCGATACCGCCGGAAAAGCTTGCTCCCCCGATGACGGCCCCTGTGATCGCATCCATCTCATATCCGCTTCCAACTGCGGGCTGCCCGGCCAAAATGCGCGATGTCAGCACTACTGCAGCCACGCCCGCAAAGGCGCCCGCAAGGGTGTATACCAGCATCTTTCTCGACCTGACCTTGACGCCGGAAACCTTGGCTGCTGTTTCATTGCTGCCGATGGCATAGATATATACGCCGAATTTCGTTTTGTGCAGGATAACAAATCCAATCACAAACATCAGTGCCACGATCCAGATCGGCATCGGCAATCCTAGAACAGAGCCTCCGCCGATGAAATTAAAAGCGTTCGTAAAACCGTTGATCGGTTTTCCTCCGGATACGATCAGAGCTATCGCCCTTGCCGCCGACATCATACCCAGTGTGGCGATAAACGGCGGCACATTCCCGTAGGCGATGGCCAGACCATTCAGCGTTCCACAGGCAGCGCCGGCGGCAATGCCGATAAGAATTGTGAGGAAAAGCGGATAAACTCCGGGGCCGGCCGGATCGGCCAGGGGATGTGCAAACGTCGCAATGATGACAGAGCACATGGCAATCACCGCCCCGCCGGAAACGTCGATACCTCCGGAGATAATTGTGAGCGTGACCCCCAGCGCCAGAATGATCACCGGCGTCTGCTGACGGACGATGTTGGTCAGATTGTTAATGGTCAAAAACTCCGGCTTTAAAAAAGACATGATGACAATCATCCCCAAAAGGATGAGAACGGTTCCGTATTTTTCAAGGAAACTGGCTCTTCCGTCTTTCGTCATTATTCCAAGATTATTTAAATTCATTGAAGACATCCTCCTATTTCTGAAGCCTGGCCGGTCGCATACTGCAGCACTCTTTCCTGGGTTGCCTCTTTCGCGTCAATGAAGCCTGCCAGCCTCCCGGAGTTGATCACCATGATCCGGTCGCTCATCCCCAGTATCTCAGGTAATTCCGAGGAAATCATGATGACGGCTTTACCCTGCTGTGCCAACCGGCTGATAAGCCTGTGGATTTCTGACTTGGACCCGACGTCGATTCCCCGCGTTGGCTCATCCACGATCAGGATATCGGGCTCGGTCAAAAGCCATCTCCCGACCAGCACCTTTTGCTGGTTTCCTCCTGACAGGTTCATGATTTTTTGTTCCAGCGACGGAGTCTTGATGCTTAAGGTCTCCTTCATTTTTTGCGCAGTTTCATATACTTTCTTCTTTTTTACGAAAACTCCATTTCCATATTCAGGAATTGCCGCTATGGCGGCCATCACCGTATTAAAACGCACACTCAGAGGCAGGAAGCATCCGCTGCTTTTTCTGTCTTCCGTCAAA
>CAMJRV010000458.1 GCA_946408315.1 uncultured Bacillota bacterium
GGTGTCGAATGGTTGTGAATACGGGTTCTAAGTCTCGGTCGCCCCGTAGCGATCTGTAACCCTGTTTTACGGGAGAAGAAAAAGCGATGCGTAAGAAATAGACTGTGTTGCTTGGCATGGTATTGATGCAGATGCAAACACTCTGGCCAGTTCCCGGCTTGGACAAACCCTATTCGGCAGCCATGTGGTCTACTCCAGCTTTGAACGCCTCGCCATAACGGGGCGTCGCGAGGTATTTTTATTCTTCTGTCCAGCAAGTTGGGGATCAGAGCAAGGGCTTGACTTATAGAGATCACATAAATATAATTAGAAAATAGAAACGGATGAAAGTGTATATGAAATAAATTAGGGCCTGTTTGAAAATAGAGGAATTGACGGATTTTTCGCAGGGAGCGAGCATCTGCAAGAAAAAAGCACAGGAATACTTTCTGTATTCCGCGTATTTTTGACGCAGCAAATGCTGTTTCCTGTAGAAAAAGGCGGTGATTTCGATTTTTCAAACAGCCCCTAAAGGCCGGACTATTGCCAAAAGAATATCCAGACATCCAAAGTTGCCGAGATTTGTGGAACCCCTACTTTGCAAAAGTCGGCTTATGTACTTTATCGTTTGAATTGTACCGAAGTTATGGACCCGCTAAGTACCGCCTGCTGCGGTTGTTTGCTTGCATGGAATGGCGGAGCAACTTATGCCTTGCATCAAGATACAAAAAATAAAGATAAGGGATACAACTATTTTCAAAGACTATACAAAAAATCACAGCAAGCAGGGTAGCTCTTCCGCCTGCTGCACGAACAGAGGAGGTTCTTATGGCGGATAAACAGCCACAATACATCAATTCGATCATTCGCGCACTAAATATTTTAGAGCTTTATGGGAAGCTGAATACACAATATCTCGGCATTGCAGAGATTTGTAAGGAACTCGGCCTGCAAAAAACAACTGTTTTCAATATTGTAAAGACACTGACCCATCAGGGGTGGCTTGTACAGGATACCCCAAATGGAAAATATAAATTGGGAATGAACATTCTGCATGTATCCACAATGGTGACTCGAAGTATTTCCGTTGAAGAAATGATTCTCAATGAAATGCACCGGCTGAGAGAGCTTTACAACGAAGATGTTGTCCTGACTGCTATGATTGACGGCACCCCTATCTGTGTTGAAAAAGTGCAATCCTCCAATATCCTCCGCATTGCTTCTCAGGTCGGGCGCGTGAGCAGTATGGTAAGTGGTTCAACGGGAAAAACTCTTTTTGCATGGCAGCCGGAAGAGTTTATCTCTAAAGTGCTTGATCAAACATTTTCTGCTGTCGAGAACGGGCAGTTAAAAAGAACGCAGTTGGAAAAAGAGCTGGAAAAAATCCGCACGCAGGGCTACTGTATCTCTGCTTCTGAACAGGATGAGGGGGTTTCCTCCATTGCCGCGCCAATTCGCAACAAGGATGGGATCGCTGACTATTCTTTAGCTGTGGTTGGTTCCGAACAGCGGATTCAGGAAAAAGGTCTTGATGAGATCCGGCGTGAGGTGGTCTTAACGGCGCAGCGGATTGAAAAAAAACGGTTTCTTTTGAGCTGAATCCCCGCCCTCTTTGCATACTTAAAAAAGGAAGGTCGACCTCTGAGAATGAAAAGGTCGACCTTCTTTTTTGCGATTATGACTCTGCGTCCAGTGAAAGGACTGTGTGATAGAGGACCTCCACTCCTCTACGGAGATCCTCTGGATCCGTCCACTCCTCTTTGCAATGGCTGAGGCCACCACGGCTCGGCACAAAAATCATACCAATGGGAAGCCGATGGGCCATCGGGTTTGCGTCATGGCCAGCACCGCTTGGCATAACAGTATAAGTAGTGCCACACATTTTTGCAGCAGTTTCAATCGTATGCATTAACGTTCCATCACAGCATACAGAACCCTTATCAATCGTTTTTTCAATCTCAAATTGGACAGAGGGTATTTGGGCGGCGAGCTTCTCGATCGCTTGAAACAGCGCGTCCGTTTTGCTTCTGTCCATATGACGCATCTCAAACGTACACTCCACACGTCCTGGGATCACATTTTCAGAGCAGGGCCAGCAACGGATTACTCCTACCGTAAAAACCAGGGTGTCGTCGATCTCTCGGCAGCAGCGGTCCGCATCAACAATGAGCTGCGCCATGCCAACCATAGCGTCCTTGCGGTTTTTCATCATGGTTGTGCCTGCGTGGTTGCTGTGTCCAATAGCTGTGACCTTGTAGCGAATAATTCCAACAATACCGTTGACCACACCAATTTGCAGCCCTTTGTTGCAGAGATGATCCCCCTGCTCAATATGAAGCTCAAGATAGCACTTTGCATCGGTGAAATCACGCCGGCATGACATGATTTCGGGAACCGTCCTGCCGTATTGTGCGAGGGCCTGCGCAAGGTTTGGCTGATTCGGGGAGATAAGGCCAGCGACCGCACGACTGCCGAATGTGCCGCCCAACGGGTTCGATTCCTCAGCATTGAATCCATACAGCTCGATGGGGTGGCAGAGCCGTTCCCCTTTTTCCTTCAATCGCTGGACAACCGCCAGCCCACCAGCCACACCATATGCACCGTCAAATAATCCGCCGGATGGTACCGTGTCAAGATGGGAGCCTATGAGGATGCTTTTGGCAGAGGGGTCTGTTCCAGGCAATATCCCACGAATATTTCCGGCAGCATCCTGCTCCGTCTCCATTCCCAATTCTTCCATTTTATTTTGTACGATCTCAACTGCGTCAAAATATGCTGGACTGAAACATGTCCTGGTATAAGAACCGTCTTGATTGCGTCCTGCAATACCGATCATATCCAAAATTTCATTTACTTGATTCATTGCTCCGCTTCCTTTTATGTAATCATTTTTTTGACCGGTTTGATGAATTTGCCCCAGCCGGCGGCACTCTCATCCACCTTCCCGTTTTCATACACGATCCGGCCGCGGACGATCGTGCTGCTTACCGTACAGCTAAACTTCCAGCCTTCGAAAACCTTCATAATGCCGTTTGCCTGAGAATAGCTATTTTCTGCACGACAGATAGATTCTTTATCCAGATCAAGGATAACCAGATCGCCGTCAGAGCCAGCGGAGATCGTGCCTTTTTGGGGAAAGATATGGAAACATTTTGCGGGATTAACGCACAGCAACTCAACAATACGCTCAAGACTGATGCCGCGCTTGAACCCTTCGGTAATCATCAGGGGTAGGCGCAGATCGATCCCGGGAAAGCCGGAGGGCGCCAAAAAGATATCCCTGTTG
>CAMJRV010000459.1 GCA_946408315.1 uncultured Bacillota bacterium
ACTTGATACTGCCTGGAGCAACTCTGGCCATGTATTCTATGGCGATCATCGCAAGGATGACCAGGTCCAGTATGCTGGAAACGTTGCAGCAGGACTATATCCGTACCGCCAGGGCCAAGGGAATCTCGGAGGGCAGGGTAATAGGAAGACATGCTTTGCGAAACGGACTGATTCCCATCGTTACGGTGATCGGGCTGCAGCTGGGCATTTTGCTGGGCGGCGCCGTACTGACGGAAACGGTATTTTCCTGGCCGGGTATCGGAGCTTATACCGTGGCATGCATTTTGAAATCAGATTTCCCGGTGGTTCAGGGCGTCGTATTGCTGATTGCAACAGTCTTTGTACTGGTAAATCTCCTCGTTGACGTAGTCTATGTGTTTATTGACCCGCGTATTAAATATTCCAAAAAAGAGGGGTAGCTTGCATGAAAAAAGATAGTTTAAATGTAAATTCGGCACAGACTGCCGAATATGTGGAGAAACCGGA
This sequence comes from uncultured Bacillota bacterium, assembly GCA_946408315.1. GTDB lineage: Bacteria > Bacillota > Clostridia > Peptostreptococcales > Anaerovoracaceae > Anoxybacterium. Next base: position 487 of record CAMJRV010000459.1, read on the forward strand.
ATCACAGATAAAGGAAATGTGGGAAACCCTCAGGCAGAACAAGGCTGCCGTAGCCGGTCTGGCCATTATAGGGATTCTGGCGCTTCTGGCGCTGTCCGTATGGATCAGCCAGTTAATGGGCAAACAGATATTGCCCTTTGATCCCAATTATTCTGATATGTCGAAAAGCTTCATTCCGCCGGGTGCCGAGCACTGGTTCGGGACAGATCAGCTGGGAAGGGATATCTTCAGCAGAGTTCTTGACGGTACGAAAATCTCCCTGTTTGTGGGGCTGGCTGCGGTTGCCATTTCTCTTTCCGCGGGGGTCATTCTCGGATCGTTAGCCGGATATTTCGGCGGTAAGCTTGATACCGTCATTATGAGAGTAATGGACATGATGCTGGCAATTCCCTCCATTCTGCTGGCCATCGCGTTCATGGCTGCCCTTGGAAAAGGAATTGATAAGGCGGTCATCGCCATCGGATTGGTGTCCATTCCGGAGTATGCCCGTATCGTTCGCGGCAGTTTTCTTTCCATCAAAGAACAGGACTTTGTCCAGGCTGCGAAAGTGATCGGCAACAGGCATCGCCGGATTATTTTCAGGCATATTCTGCCCAATGTCATCTCCTTGATCGTTGTCAGAGCTACTCTGGGAATTTCCACAGCAGTGCTGGACACTGCCGCCCTTGGATTTTTAGGCCTCGGAGTACAGCCTCCTTTCGCCGAATGGGGCGATATGCTGGGCAGAGCAAGAGGTTTCATTTTTACTGCCCCCTATACGCTGATCTTCCCCGGCATCGCGATCACGGTGACGGTTCTGGCCTTTAACCTGCTTGGGGACGGGCTTCGGGACGCGCTGGATCCGAAATCCAGAATAAAGTAAGGGCGGTGAAACTATGTTGCTGGAAGTAAAAAATTTAAAGACAGAATTTAAGTTGAAACGCGGCGTGATCAGAGCCGTCGACGATGTAAGCTTTCATATTGAAAAAGGTGAAATCCTGGCTATCGTAGGAGAATCCGGGTCCGGCAAGAGCGTGACGTCCCTCTCTATCATGGGTCTTTTGCAGAAGCCGGGCAAGATTGCCGGCGGTGAAATTATTTTTAAATCCCAGGATCTGAATAAAATGAGCCGCAAGGAGCTGGAGAAAATTCGGGGAAACCAGATTTCCATGATATTTCAGGAGCCGATGACTTCTTTAAACCCTGTCTGGCGGATCAAGGACCAGATCATGGAAAGCATCGTCACGCATCTGAAAGTATCCAAAAAGGAAGCGCTGGCCCGCACCATTGAGATGCTCGATACGGTGGGGATCCCCTCCGCCGCCCAAAGGGCCAATGACTATCCACACCAGATGAGCGGCGGCATGCGTCAGAGAGTTATGACCGCCATGGCGCTGGCCTGCAATCCCGAGCTGTTGATTGCGGACGAGCCGACCACTGCGCTGGATGTGACCATTCAGGCGCAGATTCTGGAGCTCTTGTACAATATGCGGGAGAAGTTTCATATGGCGGTGCTTCTGATCACCCACGATCTGGGCGTCGTCTCCGAAGCCGCAGACCGCGTGATCGTGATGTACTGCGGTAAAATCGTAGAGGAAGCCGATGTGCGGAGTCTTTTTGCCAACCCGATGCATCCTTATACCAGGGGGCTGATGAAATCCATTCCTCAGATTGATGACGACAGCGGGGAGCGCCTGTATATGATCAGGGGCATGGTTCCCGATCCTTTGCGCATGCCGGAGGGCTGCTCTTTTTCGGATCGCTGTGACTGCCGTATGGAGCGCTGTATCAAGGAGATGCCTGAACTGAGAGAAATTGACGGGCACAAGGTGCGCTGCTTTTTATATGAAGAGGCCGAAACAGAAGAGGCTGGAGAATGGAAAGAGGCCGGAAAAGGCGGGGAGGAAGCAAAATGAGCGAAGTATTAATGGATATTCAAAACCTCTCAAAGCACTTTACGATGGAGACCAATTTCCTGGGTAAACCTGTTTCTTTTTTGAAAGCGGTGGATGATGTGTCCTTCGATATAAAAAAGGGAGAAGCCTTTGGCCTGGTGGGAGAATCAGGCTGCGGAAAAACAACCCTCGGCAAGGTTCTGGTCAATCTTTATAAGCCAACTGCCGGGAGGCTGTTCTTTGAAGGCGAGGAACTGACTGCTCTGGATGATGCCCGGCGCCGTGCACGCAGCAAAGATATTCAGATGATTTTCCAGGACCCTTATGCCTCCCTGAATCCCAGGATGACAGTGGGAGATATCATTGCCGAACCCATCGTCATCAATCATTTACTGCCGGCGGACCAGGTAGAGGAACGAGTCGTATACCTGTTGAATTGCGTAGGCCTTGGAAGGCATCAGCGCAACCGCTATCCCCACGAGTTTTCCGGCGGACAGCGCCAGCGTGTCGGCATTGCCCGGGCGCTTGCGGTAGAACCGAAATTGATCGTCTGCGATGAGCCCGTTTCTGCTCTTGACGTGTCCATTCAGGCCCAGGTTCTGAATCTGCTGGACGATTTAAAGGACGAATTCGGACTGACCTATTTGTTTATCGCCCACGGCCTGAACGTCGTAAAGCATATCAGCGACCGGGTGGGCGTGATGTATCTTGGGAAACTGGTGGAATTGGCTGCGAAAAATGAGCTTTACAGCAATCCTCTGCATCCGTATACCCAGGCGTTGCTGTCCGCGATTCCGATTATCAATCCGGAGAAGAAAAAAGAGCGCATCATTCTGACCGGCGACGTGCCAAGCCCCATCGATCCGCCTGCCGGCTGCCGTTTCTGCTCCCGTTGCTTTAAGG
>CAMJRV010000460.1 GCA_946408315.1 uncultured Bacillota bacterium
ACAGGACCCTGGACAAAAATGACGAGCGATTTTTCTTCCATTAAATCGTATATCTTTTTGAGCGCCGAGGGCTTATCAGGATAATAAGGAAAGGAATGGGTGCAGACGATCAGATCATAGGAAGCGGGGAAGCGGTCTTCGGGGCTGTCGCTACAGATATCCCAGATAAAAAAATCGGCCTTCAGATTTTTTCTCTCAGCCTGTCGAATCATCCCTTCTGATTTATCGCAGCCTGTGCAGTCAACTTCCGCGTCCTCCTGCATCAGCTGCGCGATCAGCTGGCCCGTTCCGCATCCGATATCCAAAACCGTTTTCGGAGCGAAGGCCCTGATTCGCTTCAACACTTCCCGCCTGGTCGGCGCTAAAGAATACTTCTGAACCCATATAGAATCGTATTTTTCCGATAGCTTATCCCAAACCGTCATCGTTCTTCCCCATCCCGCTTTTTTTCATTATACAATCAAATCCGACAAAAAGAAAGCGCTTAAATTATGGGACCTACAGCGATTCTCCGTCATATTTGTATTCTGGGGATTATATTTTTTTATTAAAGATCATGATCTGCAAAATATCCTGGAGGGGAAGCGGCTGTGGAGAAAAACATCGATTTCGGTTGTGTCGCCGATATTTACGATCGCTATACCGATGTTGGCTTCGATATCGACTTTTTTAAAACTCTCTGCAAAGGGCATAAAAAGATATTGGAGCTGATGTGCGGAACCGGCAGGCTGTCGATTCCGCTGATCAACGAGGGCTTTCCTCTCACCTGCGTCGATTATTCGGAAGAGATGCTGGATATCTTCCGGCAAAAAATCGACGGCGCGCCAAACGTCAGGCTCGTTTGCCAGGATGTGTGCGAGCTGGATCTGGATGAATGCTTTGACCTGATCATCATCCCCGGAAATTCCATCTCGGAAATCATCGATCCGGAAAAGAGGAGGCAGGCGTTCCGCAGGATCTACAGGCATCTGACGCCGGACGGCATTTTCTTCTGTACGCTGTACAATCCGGGGTACCGGATCAAGCATGCGGACGGCAAGCTGAGATATCTGGGGAAGTATGAGCTCGGAGACAACAGGACTCTTTTCATCACCTATTATAACGTCTATTCCTCCGCCGACCGGATCGTCAGCGGAACCCAGTTCTTTGAAATCTATGAAGGCGGCCTGATGGTGGAAAAACGGTGCCTCGATATCAAATTTGCCGTCATAACGAAGGAAGAAATCTGCAGGCTGGCACATTCGGAAGGGTTTTCCATGAGAGCGATCTACGGCGATTATGCGCCGTACCATCATGATCAGGATAGCATGTTTATGAACCTGCTGTTTAAGAAGAAAAAATGCCGGAAATAGTGCATACAAGTTATAAGTGCTTGAATTTTCAACGAATAAAAATGCATATTAAGAATAAATATTCATCAAGCGAGGTTGGGCAGTTGAGGCTTGTTTTATTTCACATTGTTATCAAAATAACAATCACCCCTTGGCGAGCGTACCGTCAATAAGTGCTCAAAGCGTTCCAATTTAAAAGGTTTGCATGGGAAACCGGTTTCAGAACAAAAAATGTCGAAAAATGTCGAAAAATATTCAAGGTTGTCTGTTGCGTAACCCAGTGTTATGATATAAGATAAGAAAGCATGTATAATATAAATTACTAAGGAGGTGTATTTATTTGCACTACAAGCTAAAAAGCTTACTTGCAGCGCTGATCGTAGTCTGCTTGCCCGTTACATCCTATGCAAGTGAAGCGGATCTGGTAATCCCGCAGTTAAGTTCTTCACAGAACTCTTTATTAATGGTTGGTATTGGTATCTGTATTCTTGGAATGTTGTTCGGATTCTACCAGTTCAACAAAGTAAAGAAATTGGTTGCCCATCAATCGATGCTCAATGTAGCCAACACGATTTATGAAACCTGCAAAACCTACCTGATCCAGCAGGGCAAATTCCTGTTTCTGCTTCTCGTCTTTATTGGTGTTTGTATCGCATTTTACTTTGGAGCTTTGCAGGGCAAGGGAGTCGGCGGTGTTGCTGTAATCCTGCTCTGGTCCGTCATCGGTATCCTGGGCTCCTACGGAGTCGCATGGTACGGGATCCGTATGAATACGATGGCGAACAGCCGAATGGCCTTCGCGGCCCTTGAGGGAAAACCGCTCAAGCTTCTGAATATTCCTCTGGATGCCGGGATCAGCATCGGCGTACTGCTGATCTGTGTTGAATTGTCCATGATGCTGATTATTTTGCTCTTTATCCCGAGAGAGATAGCAGGTTCCTGCTTTATCGGATTCGCGGTGGGAGAGTCCCTCGGTGCTTCTGCGCTGAGAATTGCCGGCGGTATCTTCACAAAGATTGCGGACATCGGTTCCGACCTGATGAAGATCGTATTCAAGATTGGCGAAGATGATCCAAGAAATCCTGGCGTTATTGCCGACTGTACCGGAGACAATGCGGGAGACAGCGTTGGTCCTACTGCAGACGGATTCGAAACCTACGGCGTTACTGGCGTAGCGCTGATCTCATTTATCGTGCTTGCGGTAAACGGAGACCTTCAGAGAGACCTTCTGGTCTGGATCTTTGTCATGCGTATCCTGATGATTATCACTTCTGTTGTGGCCTTCTACATAAATGGCGCTTACGCCAAGGCAAAATATGGGAATGTAGAAGATCTCGACTTTGAAGCGCCGCTGACCACTCTGGTATGGATTACTTCTATCCTGTCCATTGCAGTCACGTTTGTCGTCAGCTATCTGACCATCGGACCGGGCACCCCTGTGGGAGACGCCGGCTCCAGCCTCTGGATCATACTTTCTGCCATCATCAGCTGCGGCACCATCGGCGGCGCGGTGATTCCGGAATTTACGAAGATCTTCACGAGCCCGAAATCGAAGCATGTCAATGAAGTCGTTGCGACTTCAAAGGAAGGCGGAGCCTCCCTGAACATCCTTTCCGGTTTGATCGCGGGTAACTTCAGCGCTTTCTGGATGGGAATGGTCTTCTTTATCCTGATGCTGATCGCTTATCTTGCAAGCGGCTTCGGACTGTCCGACATCATGATCTATCCTTCCATCTTTGCCTTCGGTCTGGTTGCCTTCGGCTTCCTGGGAATGGGCCCTGTCACCATCGCGGTGGACAGCTATGGTCCTGTAACCGACAACGCGCAGTCCATCTATGAGCTGTCGCTGATCGAATCCATCGACGGAATCGAAGAAGAGATCGAAAAAGACTTTAAATTCAAGCCTAACTT
>CAMJRV010000461.1 GCA_946408315.1 uncultured Bacillota bacterium
GCGGCAGTTCGCGCGTACCTGCCGAAAAGCTGGATCAGTTGGTGGACAGCCTTTCCAGGCCGAGGAAGCTGGGCCTGATGGTCAATGCCGGAAAGCCGGTCGACGATCTCCTTTTAAAGCTGTCCGATCTGCTTGAAGAAGGCGATATTGTCATGGATCTGGGGAATTCCTACTACAAGGATACCCAGAAAAGAGAAAAGGCGATGGAAGAAAAGGGCGTCGTGTTTTTCGGAGTCGGCGTTTCCGGCGGTGAGAAGGGAGCCCTGTACGGGCCCAGCATTATGGCGGGCTGCGGCGAGTACGGATGGCAGAACGTCAGCAAAATCCTGACGGATATCTGCGCCGTCGCCGAAGATGGAGAACCGTGCTGCAAGAATTTCGGGTCCTATGGCGCTGGACATTTCGTCAAGATGGTCCATAACGGGATCGAATACGCATATATGGAAGCCATCTCCGAGATCTACATGATCTTCAGAAAGGGCTACGGAAAAGAGTCCGAAGAAATCGGAGAGATATTGAGCCAGTGGTCGAAAGACCGGAGGGTAAACTCTTATTTGCTTGAAATCACTTCCCAAATCGCCTGTAAAAGAGACGACAGGGGAGACGGGTTACTGATCGATAAAATCAAAGACCGCGCCGGCAGCAAGGGTACCGGGCTGTGGACGAGCGAGACGGCTCTGGAGCTGCATAGCTGTTCTCCGGTACTGATTGAAGCGTTATTGCTCCGGTATCTGTCGGCAGAAGACGATTTGAGAAACGCGTATCGTGATGCAGGAAAAGGCCCAGTGCCAGCAGCTGGAAGCGCCGTTGCTTCCGGCTGCGCTTCCGCTTCCGGCTATGTTCCGGATTCCGGCTGTGCTCCCGATCCCGGCAGCAGCGGTCTGGGGCCTTGCTGCGTCGAGGACGTTTTCAAGACTCTGGAATTGATTCAATACGTCTGTTTTGAACAGGGGCTAAAAATTATTGAACGAGCGTCGGAACAATACGGCTGGAATATCGGCCTGGCTGACGTCATCTCGGTCTGGAAGGCTGGATGCATCATCAGGACGGATTTCCTCGATACGATAAAGGAAGCGGTATCCATAGAGGGAGGCGCGAAGATCCTGGCCTGCCGGGAAATCAGAAAGACTCTTGCGGAAAATTATCAGGGCATCCTGAATGTGATCCATCACTCCCTTGCGTCATACGTGCCGACCCCCGTGATATCCTCGGGTCTTCAGTATTATATCGCATCGAGATCCGAAATACTGCCTACGTCTGTCATCCAGGCGCAGCGGGATTACTTTGGCGCTCACGGTTACGAGCGTATTGATATGGATGGAACATACCACTCCGAGTGGTGATGATTCTGATAGGAGATAGAAAATGTGCAGGAAAGAAGTTCAGGTAAAGTTTCCCGATGGTCTCCATGCAAGACCTGCCGGAAATTTTGTGCGGGAAGCCGCGAAATTTACGAGTAAGATCAACGTGGAAAAAGAAGGCAAACTCGCCAATGGCAAAAGTATCATGGCGGTATTGACCTTGGGCGTCAATTGTAACGATAAGATTACGATAACTGCAGAGGGCGAAGATCAGGAAGATGCCGTCGAGGCGCTTTCCAGACTGTTCGCTTGACGTACGGAAAGAAGAAAATTTCCGTACGAAAGCCGTTGAAGGGTACTGTTTTAAGTGGCTGTCCGGCCGTGATTGAAAAATCGCGGCAGGGCAGCCTCTCTTTTAAATCAGATTGCATTCAAAGCTGGTGTTTTCTCCGGTCAGATCGAAAACCTCCCTGCCGTCCTCCCAAAAGCGGAACCGAACCCGTGTGCAATTGCTTTCATGGATCGTTCCAACCATCTGCCCCTGTATGGGAGAGCGCAGCGGGTGGGCCAGGCTGCCGCAAATGTCGGCTTCAAGCCGGCAGCGCCCCTGTTCCAGTATCAGCCTGTCCTTGGACGCGTGCCGGATCTTTACTCCGCAATAGGTTGCCAGGCGGTATTCCTTACCTCTGTAGAGGATAGCGCAGATGCAGCCCATGAAACGAAACCCGCAGAAGGGAATGTCCGCAACCGACGCCATGATGCTGCATGGCTCGGAAAAGTCGTTGGAGTGAATCCAGAGATATTGAGATGGGAAGGAGCGCCCCCGGTCACCTTCGATATAGCCGCCGCCGCCGGTCAGATCCAGCTGCCGCCCTTCCACGGTAAACCCGCCCGACAGGCTGTGGCTCATACTGACGACGCTGTGGCTGCACTGCATCGGCAGAAAGCGAAAGGGCCCCATGATATCGGAGCGGAGCGGCGTCAGCGGTCCATAACGGACTTCGCCCCTGATTTCCGGCAGATCGATTCGGATTCCAGAGCAATCCGCCTTGCAGCCCTCCAGGCTGTCGTACTGCCAGGTGCGTTCATTGCTGATGACCTGTATGAATTCCCCGCTGTCCGACCGGCCTGTGATCAGACAGATGGTGTTCCCATCCTTTTGATGTTTATAGTATCTTCCCTCAAAGGTGCCTGCCATTGCGTATCTGACCGGTTGACGGAACTGTTTCCGCTCCGGAGCCTCCTGCTTTTTTCTATTAGTATGGACAGCGGGACGGAACTTTCTTCAGTTTTTTAAAATTCAGCCTCTCTAAAAAACTTTTTTGGTAGGGCCTGCGTCTATAGAGTATAATAACAAAACGAGAAAGGAGCGAAGCGAGCGAATGGGGGAAATCAATGCGGAAAAGCATTTCGTAGAATATATCACCAGTCATAAAGAAAGTCATTATCGGCTTGCTTACAGCTATGTGAAAAATGTTGAAGACGCTTTGGATGTTGTGCAGGAATCCATATACAAAGCGATATCGACATTGAGTACTCTGAAAAATCCGGAGTATCTGAAAACCTGGTTTTATAAGATCCTGGTCAATACCTCGCTGGACCTGCTGCGAAAGCGGAAGAAGCTGGTGGTGATGGATGAGGAAGCCCTGTCGGGCCTTGATTCGGAGGTCTTTGACCGTTACGAGGAAATCGATCTTCAAAATGCGCTGGACAGGCTGCCGGTTTCGTATCGCAGCGTGGTGGTGCTGAGGTTTTTTGAAGATTTGAAAATTGAGGATATTGCGGCAGTGCTGGACGAAAACGTAAATACGGTGAAAACGCGTCTATATAAAGCGTTGAAAATGCTGCGCATTGAAATGGATGACTGCGATCAGGAGGGATGAACTGCTATGAATGAAAAATTGGAAATACTAAGAAGGAACTATAT
>CAMJRV010000462.1 GCA_946408315.1 uncultured Bacillota bacterium
AAAAATGGCTGTACACGGAGCAGGACATCGTTTTTCGCGAATTGATCTCCAATGCCTCCGATGCGATTGAGAAACTTTCCACCCTGCGGGAGGCGGGAAAGGCGGAGAGGAGCGATTCTCCCGGAAAGATCACCGTAACTCTCGATACGGAAGGAAACCGGATCGTCATATCGGATAACGGCGTCGGGATGACAGAAGAAGAGATCAACAGGTACATCAACCAGATCGCCTTTTCCGGTGCGGCGGATTTTATCAATCAATACAGCGAGAATCAAAAAGATGCTATCATCGGTCATTTCGGCGTGGGGTTCTATTCCGCCTTTATGCTTGCGGACCATGTGGCGATCGAAACCAAGTCCTATCTTGAGAATGCGGCCGCCGTGCGCTGGGATTGCAAATCGGACATGTCCTATGAGATGACGGCCGGCACCAGAACGTCCCGCGGAACAGACGTCATCCTCTATCTGAATGAAAATAATCCGTACGCTGAGAGGGCCGGCGCCGTATACGACATCATCCGGAAATACTTCATGTTTTTGAAGACGGAGATCTATTTTGTCGGACCGGAGTTTGACCATGTTCTGGTGAACGATACCAATCCTCTCTGGAAGCAGCCGGATTCTCAGACAACGCCGGAAGCGATGAACCAGTTTTACCGCGAATTTTATGATGACATCTCCAATCCGTTGTTCTGGATTAAATTTGAGAGCGTTGATATCGGCCTTCGCGGCATCCTCTTCTTCCGGGACACCAAGAATCAGACCGAGGAAATCGACGGTACGTTCAAGATTTACAACAGAGGCGTTTTCGTGGGGGAAAACATCAAAGAACTGGTGCCCAGGTTTGTAAATCTGCAAAGCGGCATCATCGACTGCACGAATCTTCCCCTTGTCGTGTCCCGGTCTACCATACGGGAGGACGACCGGAAGGAGGATATGGCAAGCCTGATTTATGAGTGCTTGTCACAGGAAGTAACCATAGGGATGAATCATCTGTTTGAAACGAACAGAGCCGACTATGAACGATTCTGGCCCCATCTCAACGCTTTTGTGAAGTATGGAATCCTGCAGGATAAAATCTTTGCTTCCGTCATGACCCGCAAGGTCATCTTTGAAGATCTCTATGGAAATTACAAAACGATACGGGAGTATATCGGAGAAGAAGCAAGTCGCAGCGAGAAGGCAGCTTGCGGCGAAGAGGGAGAACAGGATTCTGTTCATGAGACCGTCTACTACGCTTCCGATTCCGTTGAACAGGCCCATTATATTGAATTGTTCAAACGATGTCATCTGAATGCGCTGCTGTTCGATCACGTCATCGACCAGCCCTTCATGAGAAGGCAGGAGCTGATCCATCCCAATGTGGGGTTTGTGCGCATCGATTCCGATATTGAAGCTTTGTTTCAAGGGTCGCTCCGGGACGGAGATGAAGCGAAGGTGGAAAAGCTGACCGGCAAAATACGTCATGCCCTAGGAGGACGTCTGGGAAAGATGGAACTGAAAATCACAAATTTGGAGGAGTCCAGCATCACCACATTGATCATCAATGACGAGAAATCGCGCCGCATGGCGGATATGCTTGAGATTTATGGGATGATAAAGCCTACGGACACCTCGTTGAAGGAGCTGCAATCCAAAAGCACCTTCCTTGTGAATCTGAACAATGATATCGTCCGCTATGTACTGGATTCCCCGGATTCACAGGTGATATCGGATGGATCGGATGTTCCCGATGTCCCCGATTCACAAAGCTCTGACCGCAAAGGGCAGGCGGATCTGATCCTTAATCAGCTGTTCGACCTTGCGCTCATGAGCCAGGGCGCCCTGAACATCGAGGACGTGGAAGGTTTCATTCTGAGAAGCGAGTCCCTCATCGGCCAATTGATCCAAAGCTGCAAATAAACGAAAAAAGTGCTGTCATGACAATGATCCAATGTCATGACAGCACTTTTGCTTTGGTTCACATTAGTATAAGGATGTTCCGTGGTCCACGTAAAGAATCTGACCTGTGACCGCTTTTGAAACGTCGCTTGCGAAGAAAAGAATGGCTTCCGCCTGATCCTCCGCCTGTGCCTCGGGGACCGTCAAATCCAAATGTCTGGCGGTGGCTCCTGCAAACTCCATATCAAATCCCTGCATTGCTTCCGGTGCATTGAGGGCTGTCGGCGTCGGGCCCGGCGCTACTGCATTGCAGCGGATGGCTGTCGCTGCGAACTGGATGGCGATATTCTTCGTCATGGCGTTCACCGCGGCTTTTGCGGCGCTGTAGGAGATCCCGGCCACACCCTGGCTGCCGATGGAAGAAACATTGACAATAGATCCTTGACCGGCCTTTTCCATGTGCTCCAGTGCGTATTTGCTCATATAGTAAACAGCATACTGATCGATTTTGCAAACCTCGTCATACCACTCTTCTGTGCATCTTGTGATCGGCATGTGCTTGTCGGCAATTCCCGCATTGTTGACCAGAACGTCAATCCGGCCATATTTTTTGATCGTTTCATCGATCACTTTTCTACAGTCCTCCATTTTTTTGAGGTCCGCCTGGATTGCCATGATTTCTCCGCCCTGGCTTGCGATTTCCTCTACCGTCTTTTGGTTCTCGGCTTCCCTTCTGGAGACGATCACGACGTTTGCGCCCTCTTTGCAGAAGAGGGCCGCTGTTGCGCGTCCGATTCCGGAGTTTCCTCCGGTTACGATGGCGACTTTGTTTTCCAACCTACCCATTGCTCCATTCCTCCGATCTGAATATCTTCGATAAAGGTCCTGTTTGGAAGACCAAAACAGGACCTATCGATTTTGATTTTACGCTTATCTGATCTTTCCTTCCAGCGGCGGATCGATCTTATCTTTCATGTCCAGATATTCCAACATGGACAACAGGTTGGAATGCAGCTCGTCGGCGCAGAACATGCCGAACATTTCCGTTCCAAACGCACAGTCGAGATCGTCCACGATCCTCTTCTTCCACGGGCGGCGAATCACCTGAGTTGCCAGACGTCTTGCGATGCGGTTCTGAGCCATCAGGAGATCCGCGATCTCATAGGCGCGGTCCATCAGCTTTTCTCTCGGCACGATTTCGGACACCAGTCCGTACTGAAGCGCCTGCTGTGCAGTCATCTTGTCTCCGGTCATCAGATACCAGACGGCCTGTCTCGTGGGCATCAATTCCATAAAGCAGCTCTGAATGCCGTCTCCCGGCACGTTGTTTGTTCCCGGCAGCATATG
>CAMJRV010000463.1 GCA_946408315.1 uncultured Bacillota bacterium
ACCTGGAGCAGGTCACAAAGGCCGCCGTTGAGACGGTGGCGGAAAATACCGCCGACGGTACGGTAGCCCCGATGCTGTTTATGGCGCTGGGAGGCGCACCTCTCGGTTTTTTTTATAAAGCGATCAACACGATGGATTCCATGATCGGATATAAAAACGATCGTTATCTCTATTTCGGAAGATTTGCCGCAAGGCTGGACGATCTTGCCAACTACATTCCGCCTTTCTGATGATTGCCGCCTCTTTTTTGCTGAAGCTGGATTATCGGAACGCATGGCGTATTTTCAAACGGGACCGGTATAATCACGCCAGCCCCAACAGCGCACAGACCGAGTCGGTCTGCGCGGGAGCGCTGGACATCCAGTTGGCGGGAGACGCCTATTATTTCGGCAAGCTTTATCCGAAAAAAACGATCGGAGACCCGATCCGCCCGATCGTCCGGGAGGATATTGTCTCGGCGAACCGCCTGCTTTACGGAACGGCGTATCTGACCTTTACTTTGTGCATCATCGGAATGGGGGTGGCAGCATGGCTTTGATTCACGGCGGAGATATTTATACGGCGAAGGAAGTCCTTGGAAAGCTTGGGAACCCGCCTCAGATTCTGGATTTTTCGGCAAATATCAATCCCCTGGGTCTTCCGGAAGGCGTCAAGCGGGCGATTGCGGAGTCCGTCGATACCTTCGATATCTATCCCGATCCGCTGTGCAGATCGCTGATTTCGGCGCTGTCGGCACATGAGGAAGTGCCCGGAGACTGGCTCCTTTGCGGCAACGGGGCGGCGGACCTGATCTTTCGGACGGCGTACGCGGTTCGGCCGAAGAAAGCCATGGTGCTTGCGCCGACCTTTGCAGAGTATGAAGAGGCACTCCTTGCGGCAGGCTGTCAGGTAGAGCATTTTGGGCTTTCGGAATCGGATGGCTTTCAGACGGGGGAAGGACTGCTCGACGCGCTGGATGAAGGGCTTTCCATGCTGTTTCTGTGTAATCCCAACAATCCTACGGGACAACTGATGAGCAGAGAGTTCCTGCACCGCGTTCTGCAGCGCTGCAATTCCCTGGGAATCCTGCTGTTTCTCGACGAGTGCTTCAATGATTTTCTGGAAGATCCGGAACAGTTTTCTATCAAAGATTATCTGAAGGAATTTGAGAATCTCATCATCCTAAAGGCGTTTACAAAGATCTATGCCATGGCCGGAATCCGGCTTGGCTACTGCATGACGGCCAATGCCGGACTATTGCGGGATATTCGGAGCGCAGGCCAGCCCTGGAGCGTTTCCGCTCCGGCACAGCTTGCCGGAATCAGCGCTCTCGCGGAAAAAGACTATCTGGAAGCGACGAAAGCGCTGCTTCGTGAGGAGCGGGAATATCTCATCTCCGGGCTTTCGGAAACGGGAATCGACGTGATCTCCTCCAATGCCAACTATATCTTTATCAGAGATGCGAACGGCGGAGGAAAACCCCTCCACGAAGCGCTGTTTGAAAAGGGAATCCTGATCCGAAACTGCGACAATTATCATGGACTGGGGCCGGGATATTATCGAATCTGCATCCGAAAACATGAGGATAATATAAAATTGATCGAAGCTCTGGCAGAGAGAAAGGATACACTATGGCAAAAGCAATCATGATACAGGGGACCATGTCCAATGCGGGAAAGAGCCTGATCACAGCCGGTCTGTGCCGGATTTTCAAACAGGACGGATATCGGGTCGCGCCGTTTAAAGCGCAGAATATGGCGCTGAACTCCTTTATTACAAAGGAAGGGCTGGAAATGGGAAGGGCTCAGGTCGTGCAGGCGGAAGCCGCCGGGATCGAGCCGTCGGTGCTCATGAATCCGGTGCTGCTGAAGCCTACCAACGATACGAGCTCTCAGGTGATCGTAAACGGCGAGGTGTTCAGCAATATGAGCGCTCAGGAATATTACCGGCGCAAGCGGGAAATCGTTCCGGAAATTATGAAGGCGTATTCGCAGCTGGATGCGGAATACGACGTTATCGTGCTGGAGGGAGCGGGAAGCCCCGCAGAGATCAACCTGAAGGAAAACGACATCGTCAACATGCATATGGCGAAGCTCGCCAAAGCGCCGGTGCTTCTGGCCGGAGATATTGACAGAGGCGGTGTATTTGCTTCGCTGGCGGGTACCATGATGCTCTTCGACGAATCGGAGAAGGCCATGGTGAAGGGAATCCTGATCAATAAATTTCGGGGCGACAAGACGATCTTGCAGCCCGGCCTTGATATGCTGGAGGATATCATCCACGTTCCGACCCTCGGTGTGATTCCGTACCTGCATGTGGATATCGACGATGAAGACAGCCAGACAGAACGGTTTGACAGAAAGGGAGCGGTGGGCCTCATCGATATCGCGGTGATACGGCTGCCCAGGATCTCCAATTTTACTGATTTCAATGTATTGGAATGCGTTCCGGGCGTTACGCTGCGCTATGTGAAGTCCGTCGGGGAACTGAAAAATCCCGACCTGATCATCATTCCGGGAACGAAAAACACCATGGAGGACCTGCTTTGGATGCGTCAGAACGGGCTGGAAGCTTCAATATTAAAGCATGCCGCAGGAAACAAGCCGGTGTTCGGCGTCTGCGGCGGCTACCAGATGCTGGGTACCGTGCTTTCGGACCCCTACGGCGTAGAAGCCGGTGGCACGATGACAGGTATGGGCCTGCTTCCTGCCAAAACCGTATTTGAGAAGGAGAAGACGAGAACCCAAGTCAAAGGAAGGTTTCTTCCGGGATTGAGCGGACTGCTGGGAGATCTGGCGGGAGTCGAAATAGAGGGTTATGAGATCCATATGGGACAGACGGAAAGCCTGGACACTCAGGAGGGGCAGCTCGCCGTTCTGGAAGAAATTTCAGGAAAGCCGGCACGGGAAATGATCGGGATGTCCAGAGGAAACGTCTACGGCTCCTATATTCACGGAATCTTTGACAAGGATGAGGTTGCCAAAACGCTGGTTACTGCTCTGTGCACGGCAAAGGGAGTCGACAGCGGCGAAATTGCCGGCCTCAACGTTGCGGCATACAAGGAGCAGCAGTATGATCTGCTTGCCCAGGGAATCCGGGATAATATCGATATGGAGCTGCTGTATCAGATTCTGGAAAAGGGCGTTTGACACGGAATCGTTTAAGGGGGACGAGGCTTTGATTCATTTATATTGTGGAGATGGAAAGGGCAAGACGACGGCGGCGCTGGGGCTCGCGATACGGG
>CAMJRV010000464.1 GCA_946408315.1 uncultured Bacillota bacterium
CGACTGATTATAACCTGACAGGTCATAGCCCTCTCAGGCTTTATTATTCGATCGCAGTCAATGCCAGGGAACAAAGAATGAATACAATGGCTCCTACGGTACTGATTTTACTAAGAATCGCTTCATAGCCCTTGCTCTTCTTTTTACCAAACAACTGTTCCGCTCCGCCGCCGATGGACCCTGAAAGTCCCGCGCTGTTTCCATGCTGCAGCAATATGCTTGCGATGAGAACCAGGCTGGCGATTGCGAGCAGTATCATCAGAAATATCTGCACTTCCGCACCTCCTATACAAGATTAACTCCTGTATTCTAACACATTATTTGGACAAAATCAACTGAAAAGTTCCGATCCGGCTCCAATTGAAAAGTCCAAACCGTTTATTTCAAATTGTAGAAAGCGCTGTTTCCGGCAAACTGTGCGGCGGTGTCCAGGATTTCCTCAAGACGAAGCAGCTGGTTGTACTTGGCAACCCTGTCCGTTCTGGAGGGAGCGCCGGTTTTGATCTGTCCCGCGTTGATACCCACTACGATATCCGCGATCGTAACGTCTTCCGATTCGCCGGAGCGGTGGGATACGATTGCCGTATAGCCGGCTTTCTTGGCCATTTCAATGGCGTCCAGCGTTTCCGTCAGCGTTCCGATCTGATTTACCTTGATCAGGATGGAGTTTGCAACGCCCAGAGAAATTCCCTTTTCCAGTCTCTTGGTGTTCGTTACGAACAGATCGTCTCCAACGAGCTGTACTCTCTTGCCCAGTCTGTCAGTCAGCAGTTTCCAGCCTTCCCAATCGTCTTCCGCAAGTCCGTCCTCAATGGAGATGACGGGATATTTTGATGTGAGCATGTCGTAGTAGTCGACCATTTCCGCTACGGTTCTCTTTACGCCTTCTCCTTCGAAGTTGTAAGTTTTCGTCGCTTCATCGTACATGCCGGAAGCAGCTACATCCAGAGCGATCTTCAAATCCTTGCCAGGCTCATATCCGGCCTTCTGGATGGCTTCTACGATCACTTCGATGGCTTCTTCGTTGGAGGAAAGGTTCGGAGCAAAACCGCCTTCGTCGCCTACCGCCGTGTTCATTCCTTTTCCTTTCAGAACCGCCTTCAGGCTGTGGAACACTTCGGCTCCCATTCTGAGGCCTTCCTTGAAGCTCGGCGCGCCTACGGGCATGACCATGAATTCCTGAATATCTACGTTATTGTCGGCATGCTGTCCGCCGTTGAGAATGTTCATCATCGGAACCGGCAAAAGCTTTCCATTTACTCCGCCGATATACTGGAACAGGGGAAGCCCCAGGGAATTGGCCGCCGCGTGAGCTGCCGCAAGGGATACGCCCAGAATAGCATTGGCTCCCAGCTTTCCTTTATTTTCTGTTCCGTCCAGCTCGATCAGCATTTTGTCAAGACCGACCTGGTCAAAGATATTCATGCCGATGATCTCTTCTGCGATGATATCGTTTACGTTATCCACCGCCTTCTGAACGCCTTTGCCAAGGTATCTGCCCTTGTCCCCGTCCCGGAGCTCTACCGCTTCAAAGATACCGGTGGACGCGCCGGACGGAACGATGGAACTTCCCATGCTTCCGTCTTCCAGATAGATCTCTACCTCGATCGTCGGATTTCCTCTTGAATCAAGCACCTCGCGTGCGATTACGTCTTCTATATATGACATCTTGTTACCTCCTAAAAATTAACGATTTCAATGAAGTCCGCAGGCACCAGGCTTGCTCCGCCAACAAGGGCTCCATCGATCTCTTCCATGTTCATCAGCTCAGAAGCGTTGTTCGGCTTCACACTGCCTCCGTACTGGATGATGACCTTTTCCGATACATCATCGCCATAAAGGTCTTCTACGACCTTTCTGATATAGCCGCACATTTCGTTTGCCTGCTCCGGCGTTGCATTTCTGCCCGTACCGATAGCCCAAACCGGTTCATAGGCGATGATGAGCCGTTCCGCCTGCTCGGCAGTCAGGTCCTTCAGCGCGGCGACGGTCTGCGTCTTTACGACGTCGAACTCCTTGCCCGCGTCCCGCTCTTCCAGCACCTCGCCGACACAGAGGATCGGCACGATATTATGCTTGAACGCAGTATGAAGCTTCTTGTTTACCGTTTCGTCGGTCTCGTTGAAATACTGTCTTCTTTCCGAGTGTCCGATAATGCAGTATTCGATTTCCAGTTCGTTGAGCATATCCGCTGAAATCTCACCGGTAAAGGCTCCGTTTTCAGCAAAGTGCATGTTCTGTGCGCCGACTTTAACGTCGGTTCCCTTAAAAGCTTCTTTCAAAGCGGCCAACTGTGTAAACGGCGCGCAGACTCCCGCCTGTACGTCCGAGGACTGATATAATTTCTTGAATTCCTCTGCAAAAGCAACCGCTTCCTTCGTCGTCTTGAACATCTTCCAGTTGCCCATGATAAAAGGCTTTCTCATTGTTGCCACCTCCATTGCTTGTTAAATTTGTGCCTTGCTGTGTTGCAGCCGTCCTCGGGCTCGCTTGCGTACGTCTGTGTACGCGTCCTCGCCCGTCGTCCGGCGCGCCTTGCAAGGCACAAATTTTCCTGCGCAATCTTGATTATTGATTTTGTGCAATCTTGATTGCTTATTCTACTCTATGCTATTTATTCTCCAGCACCGCGATTCCGGGCAGTTCCTTTCCTTCCAGAAATTCCAGGGAAGCCCCTCCTCCGGTGGAGATATGTGTCATTTTATCGGCCAATCCGAACTGTTCTACCGCAGCCGCGGAATCCCCGCCGCCGATGATGGTGACCGCGCCGCTTTCGGCCAGAGCTTTTGCCACCTCCAAGGTCCCATTGGAGAAATTGGACATTTCAAAGGCCCCTACCGGTCCGTTCCAGATCACCGTCTTGGCGTCTTTCAGTTCCGCGCGGAACAGCTCGACGGACTTGGCGCCGATGTCCAGGCCCATCCAGTCGCCGGGAATCTTGTCGGCATCAAACTCCTGGGTCTCCGTATCATTGCTGAATTCCTTCGCAGCGATCACGTCCACAGGAAGAATAAATTTTGCGCCTTTTTCTTCCGCCTTTTTCATCAGATCGGCTGCCAGACCGACCCGTTCCGCATCCAGAATGGATTTCCCGATCTCGTAGCCCTTGGCTTTGAGGAAGGTGAACGCCATTCCTCCGCCGATGATCAGCGTGTCTACCTTGGTCAGCAGATTTTCGATCACGAGAATCTTATCCGCAACCTTGGCGCCGCCCATGAT
>CAMJRV010000465.1 GCA_946408315.1 uncultured Bacillota bacterium
ATCCAGGATTCCGGTCCGCGTCTCGTTCAAGCCCACATTTCTGATTTGGATTTCCGAATTCGGCACGATGAGACCGGCAACCAGGAAAAACGCCGCAGAAGAAATGTCGCCGGGGACGGTGATCTCATGCCCGTAAAGCTCTTCTGCCGGATTCACGGTAATCCGGTTTCCTTCCGAAATGATATTTCCGCCAAAGCCGTTTATCATCAGCTCCGTATGGTTCCTCGACGGTCCGGGCTCGACGATGACCGTCTTTCCTTCGGCATAGAGTCCTGCCAGAATCAGGGCCGATTTCAGCTGAGCGCTTGCGACGGGCAGCTCGTATTCGATCCCCCGGAGTCCCGTTCCTTCGATGGTAATAGGCGTGAAGTCGCCCTCTGTTCCTGTGATGTTGGCTCCCATTTCCCGCAGCGGCGCGATAACCCGCTTCATGGGCCGCTTCCGGATGGATTCGTCGCCGTCCAGAGTGCAGGAAAAATTCTGGGGAGCCAGCAGACCGCAGAGGAGCCTCGTAGTCGTACCTGAATTTCCGGTATACAGGAGCTCCCGAGGAGCCGCGAGGCCCCTTAACCCGTTCCCTGTCACAGTTACCCGGCTGCCTTCCAGATCGATAGGAATCCCCATTTTTCGGAAACAATCGATGGTGGAGAGACAGTCCTCTCCCGTGAGGAAATTCTCAATCTGTGTTTTTCCTCTGGCGATGGACCCCATCATGACCGCCCTGTGGGATATCGATTTATCCGGGGCAACGTCGATGGTGCCGCGAAGGCCTTTTGATGTGATAATCTTCATAAAATGCTCCTATGCTGCGTCAGATGGGTGTGTTCCCTCGAAAACCGCCATTTTTATATGCTTCGCATAAAACTGGTAATAGGTTTTACGGTTTTTACGGGGACACACCCATCTGACGCAAGTAACACTATTTACTCGTCTCATAACTGCCGATGATCTTCACAAAGGGCAGTTCTTCGTATAATTGATAGAGCAGTGCTCTGATGTTCTCGTCTTTTAGATTCCCGGTGAAGTCCACATAGAAGAGGTATTCCCACGAGTTTTTCCCGTCAGGTCTGGAGTGGATTTCGGTGAGATTGACGCCGTAATCGCCGAAGATGCCCAGGACGCCGGCAAGGCTGCCGCTACGGTGGGAACAGGCGAATACGATGGCAATCCTGTTGTGACTGCTCTTTCGGATCAGCTGGGGCGATATAGCGACAAACTTTGTTGCGTTTTCCTTGTTGTGGTTGATTCCGCAGCGGAGAATCTTCAAGCCGTACCGCTCTGTCGCCTCTTTGGAGCAGATGGCGCCTTTACTATGGTCCTTCGACGCTGCCAGCTCCTTTGCCGCTACGGCCGTATTGCTGCTTTCCCGGGGCGTAATCCCGTGCTGCTTCAAAAACTCACGGCACTGGGCGATGGCCTGGGGATGGGAATGAACCTCCTTGATGTCTTCCAGCGAAGCTCCCTCTACCGCGGCAAGGCAGTGATCTACCTTGATGATATCGCTGTAATTGATGTAAAGGTCATACTTCAAAAGCAGGTCGTAAACCTCATAGACGCCGCCGGCAGTGGTATTTTCAAGAGGGACAACTCCGGCCTGAGCCTTTCCGGCGCTGATGGCCAGAAACACGTCTTCAAAGGTTTTCACAGAACCGGTTTCCGCATCCGGGAACAGATTGGCCGTCGCCGCCTCGGAATAAGAGCCGGGCACACCCTGATAGCAAACCCTTTGGATCTCGGATTCCTCTTCCTGAAAGCTCGGCTGGAAGTCTGCTCCAAGCTCGAGCATCTTCCGGTATTGAAACGTCCTGCTGACCTCCATGACCTTTTTCAGAAAGGAAGTGTAGGCGAGTCTCCATTCCTCGTCCATACCGCCGGTCAGGTTGTGGATCAGTTCCTCCTCCCGTACTGGCTTCAGGATCTTGTCTCCCGTTTTGCTCTTGCATTCGGCGACCTGTTCTGCCACCTTCATCCGCTGTAAAAACAGGTCTTTTATATTTTCATCGATCTCGTCGATCCTCTTTCTCAAATCATTCAGCGTCATACCCGTATGCCTCCAAATATAAATCCATCATCGCCACAGCTACCGCCGCTTCCACGACGACAGGCGCGCGCATGGCGATACACGGATCATGCCTGCCGTGTATCTGAAGCTGCTCCTCCAGGCCCGTCTCCAGATTCAGTGTCGACTGCTCCCGGCTGATGGACGGAGTCGGCTTGATCGCCGCTCTCACGATGATCGGCATACCGGTGGTGATGCCCCCCGATATTCCGCCGTTGTGATTCGTCCGTGTGCGAACGACATCGCCGTCCATTACATAACAGTCGTTTGCCTCAGAACCCCGCATTCCGGCTACGGCAAAGCCTGTGCCGAATTCAACTCCCTTTACGGCAGGGACGCTGTATAGCAGAGAGGCAATGCGGCTTTCCACATTCTGGAACATCGGACTGCCGATTCCGGCGGCTGCTCCGACTACGGCGCACTCGATCACGCCTCCGACGGAATCCAGCTCTTTTTTCGCCCGCTCTACCGTTTCCCGTATCTTCTCCTCCGCCGACCCGTCGAGGAGGGGAAGGGCCTGATTCTGCAGACCGACCAGGAGCTCCCTGTCCGTGTTTACCTGATCAAACGGCCGGTCCCAGACTTCGCCGACTCTATAAATATGGGAACCGATTTCGATCCCATGTCTTTTTCTTAAAAAATCTTTGCACAAGGCCCCAGCAAACACGATAGGAGCTGTCAGCCTTCCCGAAAAATGCCCGCCGCCCCGGATGTCATTATGGCCCCGGTATCTCAGTTTTCCCGTATAGTCGCTGTGACTGGGCCGAGGTACGGTTCTGAGATTTTCGTAATCCTTGCTGTGGGTATCAGTGTTCTGGATCATGATGCAGATCGGCGCCCCTGTCGTCACACCGTCCAGGATTCCCGATAAGAAAACCGGTTCATCTGCTTCCTTCCTGTTCGTGGTCAGGCTGCTCTGCCCCGGAGCCCGCCGCGCAAGCTCCCGGTGAATCAAGGCAAGGTCACAGGAAAGTCCTGCGGGAAAACCGTCGACGACGACGCCGATTCCCTTCCCGTGGGATTCTCCGAACACGGATATTTTCAATTGATTGCCCCATGTGCTGCCCATCTCAATCACCTAACACTTTCATCAGCTTTTTCAGCTCGGCAACGGGAATCTTTTCGATCAAAGGCTTGCCGAACTCCTC
>CAMJRV010000466.1 GCA_946408315.1 uncultured Bacillota bacterium
TTCTCACTTTCTCCGAATAAATCATCCAGACTCCCAGCAGAAATATGAAGTAAAGAAGCGATGAAACCGTCATAAGGATCAGGTCCGTTTTATCGAATTCCGCTTGCATCGCGCCTCCTTTCTCCGCCGGCTCCCGACAGGGCCGACAATTCTTCCAGGAAGAGTTCCAGAGCATCGGCATTTTCCTCTTCGCCGCTGACCCTCTTATCCTCGCTCACAATACAATCCCATTTCCAACCGTCGGACTTATGATCGTACCTGCAGATCTCCTTCATGGAGATTTCCCCCGTATTTCTGTCAACTCCCAGTTCATAAATGCCCTTCAGGCGCTTCTTGCTCTTATTCTGAAGCTGTATGAAGTGGAAGATGTAATCGAAGCTGGCAGCCACCTTTCTTGCCGTACTTTCCAGGTTTCCGCCGAGACTCTTCACGATTT
This sequence comes from uncultured Bacillota bacterium, assembly GCA_946408315.1. Taxonomy (GTDB): domain Bacteria; phylum Bacillota; class Clostridia; order Peptostreptococcales; family Anaerovoracaceae; genus Anoxybacterium. Next base: position 437 of record CAMJRV010000466.1, read on the forward strand.
CAAAGGCAACATCATAGGAGAAATCAAGAGGTTCTCGCGTATGAAAGGTAATCTTCATCCTTCTGGTACCTTTACTTGCAATCTTGATCGCAGTATCCAGCGCGATCCCGTCCCGGGCTTCCGCTAAGATAAAATAGTCGGCGTCGCTTCTCAGGAGATTTTTTGAAATATGCTTCAGCTTGTCATGATCGGCGATCAATTGCAGGATAGGGGCTTCCGGCATCAAGCGATGGATAGGAATCTCCGGGTCCGTTTCAACCATGACTCCTTCCAGCGTTCTGTCCTCGTAGCTCTGCCAGGTCGACAGAAACGTCGTCTTAGCGGTTCTGACGGCGCCCGTAAAGGCCACGTTATACCCCAGCTTGACCATTGCCTTAAACAGCGGAATCGAGTTTTCAGGAATCGTCCCCCTCGCAGCCTGTTCCTCAAAGCTGTAATTGGGAATAATATATCTGCGGAAGATGATAACATCCTGTTCCCTCTTTGCCATGGTCCCGCCGAAAATTGTCACCCTTGTGCCGTCCAGCATATAGATCTCGTGAAACTCTTTGTCCAGCCGCTCCTCCGGTGTGAGAAGCAGAAACGCCCGGATCATCTGCTCCCGCCGGTCCTTTGAAATTGTCTGTGCTTTCAGGCACATACGGCCTTCTTCCAGGAAGTATATTCTGTCTCCGATAATCTTTGCCGAACTGCTCTCCTTAAATTTTTCAGAAAACCATTCCGACACGCCGGAAAGACCCCAGTTTTCCTGATAGATCCCATCTTCGAGGCTTTCGTACCAGGCGGGATAGGAAGAATGCTCCGCACCGTGCTTCTTGACCAACTGACGAATCCGGCTCTTGAAATAGGACACTTCATTTTCATATCCGATGATGGCCTTTTTCTGGATCCGCAGGGCAGAATCAAGGTTTTCCTTTCCTTCTTCCCATTCCTTGAGAAATTCCGCATTGACCCTGGCACAAAGCTTTTGAAAGTCCACGCCGCACCGGCTCGTATCCTGGGTACGGGATCTCAAATAGTCGTCTAAATAAAACTTTTCCATCGGCTTTTCCTTTGTCTCTTTATTTCATCAAATCCGCTTTTACTCAAGATTTCGTTCGCCAGAACGGCAATATCCCGCCGGTACGCTTCATTTTTATATTCCAGAAGGGTTTTGCAATCCATTTCCGCCTGCAGGGAATAGGGCGCCGAACCGACTTTAACGAGCCTCTCCTTTTCAATTCCCATCCGGTTTGCGATATAGGAAAGGCTGTAGGCCTCCTGCTCATAATACTTATTGACGATATATTTCGAAATCCGAAAGCCCAGCTCATCAAAAGCCCTTATGTTCTTTTCCAGGCCTCTGAGGGCGGACTCCTGTTGGGCTGCGACGAGGAAAATCTCTCCAGATACGGTCAACGCGCCCAATGCAAGACCGTTATCCAATTCGTTCCCACCGTCCGCTATGACCAAATCGAATTCCGGAGCCACTTCTTCCAGCAGATAGACAGCCATATCGGGGTGATAGTAACGGGCTTCCGTCTCGTTGGAGATTCCTGCCATCATGTAAAAGCTCCCCTTATGGGTACAGGTTTTTAAAAAATCCTTGCCGCTCACCATCTTATTGTCCATATGAAATTTTATCCCGTCGATACCCGCCGGCACTTCCCTGACGTATTCGGCACTTTCTCTTCCATTCATGGCAATGAAGAGAATTTTTAAATTTGGATGGTTTGCGGTGATCGATTCAGCCACGGACTGGGCTATCATTGTCGTACCGACCTTATGATCCACCCCGTGGAACAGAAACAAGTTATGTATCAATTTGATCCCCCCTTTGAACGATGATCAGAGCCGACGGTGTAATTTCCCCTCCTCCGCTGACGCAGTCCACAAGAAACTCGTACTCCGGCAATGTCGTTATGATCTCTACGTGGTCGATGACGGAGGTGCTGTCCGGTCGGTCCAGAATGCCGCTGACTTTCCGCGGTTTTCCGTCTATACCTTCGGCCGCATCTCTGACCTCTCGCTCCGCGTCATCCTTTACATAGGCGAGCCGGAACGTTCCCAAAAAACCCAACCCATCCGTGCCGTAGATATCGACCAGGTCTCCCCTCCTTAAGGCGCTGCTCCTCATGGCGATCCAGTCCGGCTTGATCACGAAGATGGATTCCTCCTGGCTCAAGCGAAACTCAGGATCTGCAAAATAGCTCATAACGATCTGATCGTTTTCAGCAACAAACTGCGAAGCGACCTTCCCCTCTAAAAGTCCCCGGTCACCAGGCCTCAAAGCCCCCTTTAACAGATTATCCTTTGGCACACTCTTCGCAAAGAACATACTGCCATCAACCTCAGAGCCCCGTTGAATTTCTCTTCCCGCAACCAAAACTTCATCCATCAGGAACGCTTCCCTGCCCTTCCACTCCCAGAAAAACAAACCTCCTACAGATAGCAGAATCAGCAGGATTCCCAAAACAGATCGAATTCTTTTCAAGAATACACCCCTTCCTCATTTCCATATTTTGTAATTTATATATTAGACTCTCGTTTTCTATTTGTCAACATATTTTACATATTTTTACTAACAATATAAGGAAATAGCTTTATACGTTCCTCCAATAGGGGGATTTACAAGATTCATAGAAATGATGAAAGCCTCTCTGCCGACTGAAGATTTTCAGTCGGCAGAGAGGCTTTTTGCTATAGAGATGGTGACGATTTTCAAAAACCTAGCATTTCTCCGCAAGTAAGGTAAAGGATAAAGGAAAACCCTTGCCATCATAAACATC
>CAMJRV010000467.1 GCA_946408315.1 uncultured Bacillota bacterium
GTTTGATTCCCGCGTGACGATAATCAATCATTACATAAAAGCTAGGTGGTTGAAGATTGAAAGGAGAAGGAATCATGTTTAAATCAGTATCCATCAAAAGAAAGTTGGCACTGCTGGTCGTCATCCCCGTTCTTGCCGCCTTTGCGGTGACATTGATCGGCGCGTATTATGTGAATAAAATCAGTGAAGGTCTGACAAAGAGCATCTATGAGGAAGGCTTTCAGAGTATTTCTCTGGTTTTGAACGCAGACCGGGACGCATATCAGGCGCTGGTCAACATGAGCGATGTGATCGCGGCCAATAATAAGGCCGCTTTAGGGCAGGCTTCTTCAGATGAATTTTTGAAGGAAGCGCTGGCGGGTTTCGATGAAAATACGGACCAGACAAGGGATCGTGTAAAACAGGCCATCGATATTCTGTCGGAGAATGAAGACTATTGGAACAGCTATAAGGATGAGGCTCTGGGCCTGACGGTGTTCGAGCACTATACGGCGTTTTCGGAGGATTATGGGAAATGGCTGGGATTGGCAGCGCAGGCGAAGACCGCCGATGCGGTTCCGGCAGATTACAACGCCGTTTTTGACAGTGCCCGGGAGCACATAAACAGTATCGGAGAGCTGCTGGAATTGGGGGTTCAGGAGGCAATCGCAGCCAACGAAGCCAGCAAGAATACGATGATTATCACCATGGCGGCGATCGATATCATCGTTCTCGTACTGATTATCATCTTGTCGCTTATCCTGATCCGGTCGATTACCGGACCTCTGAAGAGATCGGTTGAAGTGCTTCAGGATATGGTAAAAGGAAAATTGAGCGGCAGGCTCAACCTGAGACAGAGGGATGAAATCGGAGTCCTCGGCGAAAGCCTTGACTTGTTTGCCGAGAACCTACAGACCAATATCATCGGTACGATGAAAAAAATCTCGGAGGGCGATCTGAATCTGGACATCGCGATAACGGACGCTGAGGACGAAATCAGCCCTGTTATGAAGACGACAGTTGAAAACTTAAAAGCTCTGGTAAAAGAGGCGGAGCTGCTGACGGATGCCGCGGTCAGCGGAAACCTTTCCGTCAGGGGGAACGCAAGTGCGTTTCAGGGCGGTTACCGCGACATTCTGACCGGGGTGAACGCGACGCTGGACGCGGTGATCGGGCCTCTGAACGTGGCCGCGGACTATATGGACAGGATCAGCAAGGGCGACATTCCGCCTGCGATCACGGACGAGTATCAAGGAGACTTCGACCGGATCAAGGACAATATAAACACCTGTATTGAGACGATCCATTCTCTGGTGGAAGACATGAACAAGCTGTCCATGGAAACCGTCAAGGGCCAGCTGCTTTCGAGAGCCGATGGGTCCAAGCAGAGCGGTGATTTTGCCAGGATCGTGGAAGGTGTAAACATGACCCTGGACACGCTGGTGGGATATATTGATGAAATGCCGGCTCCGGTCATGATTGTCAACAATGATTTTGACATTCAATATATGAATAAAAGCGGGGCGGAGACGGTCGGAAAAACCCAGAGAGAGCTCATCGGAACGAAATGTTATGATGCTTTTCAGACTTCCCACTGCCACAGCGAAAACTGCGCATGCACAAGGGCGATGAATGAGGGCGTAAAAGTCACGGAGGAAACGGACGCTCATCCCAACGGTATGAATCTGGAGATTTCCTACACCGGTATTCCGGTCAGGGACAGGAATGGCCGGATCATCGGGGCGATTGAACTCGTTACCGACCAGACGGAAATTAAAAATGCAGTCAGGACCGCGGAAAAGCAGGCGGATTTCCAGCGGAAAGAGGTAGAGAATCTGATCGTCAATCTGGAAAAGGTGTCGATGGGCGATCTGGAACTTTCTCTGAAGGTGGAGGATACCGATCAGGATACCCTTGTGATCGGGCAGAACTTTGAAAAGCTCAACAGCAGCCTTGCGATAAGTGTCAAAGCTCTGAAGTCGATGATGGACGACGTAGAAATGCTGGCCGAAGCCGCAGTAGAGGGCAGGCTTGAGGTAAGAGCGAAGGCGGATACGCATCAGGGCGGCTTCCGGCGGATCGTGGAAGGCGTTAACGGCACGCTGGACGCAGTCATCGAGCCGATTCGGGAGGCGTCTGCCGTGCTGCAGGAAATGGCGAAGGGAAATCTTCAGATCATCATGGAAGGCAGTTACCGAGGCGATCACGCCGCGATCAAGACGGCGCTGAACGATACGATCCAAAATATCAAAAGCTATGTGATCGAGATCTCAGAAGTGCTTGCTGAGATCAGCGAAGGAAATCTGGACCTTGCCATTACGGCGGATTACAAGGGGGATTTCGTGGAGATCAAGAACTCCCTGAACCATATCATCGGCTCCCTGAGCCAGGTGATGGGAGATATCGGAGAGGCGGCGGACCAGGTGGCATCCGGTTCCCGGCAGGTATCCGACGGAAGCCAGGCCCTGTCTCAGGGCTCCACGGAGCAGGCGAGCGCTATCCAGCAGCTCACCGCGTCCATCGCGGAAATCGCCTCTCAGACGAAGGAAAACGCGGTGAAGGCAAACCAGGCCAGCGACCTTGCGGAAGAGGCCAGAGGCAACGCGGAAAAGGGCAACGGGCAGATGCAGGAGATGCTCCACTCCATGACGGAGATCAACGATTCGTCTGCGAATATTTCCAAGATCATCAAGGTCATCGACGATATCGCCTTCCAGACCAACATTCTGGCGCTGAATGCGGCGGTGGAAGCGGCGAGAGCCGGACAGCACGGCAAGGGCTTTGCCGTGGTTGCCGAGGAGGTAAGGAGCCTGGCGGCCAGGAGCGCGGCTGCGGCGAGGGAGACGACGGAGCTGATCGAGGGTTCCATCGGCAAGGTGCAGAGCGGAACGAGGATCGCCAACGATACGGCGGCGGCGCTGTCGGAGATCGTGTCGGGGATTGAGAAGGCGGCGGGCCTGGTGGGAGGAATCGCGGAAGCGTCCAACGAGCAGGCGACCGGGATCGCCCAGGTCAACCGGGGAATCGAGCAGGTGGCCCAGGTGGTGCAGAACAACTCTGCGACAGCGGAGGAGAGCGCCGCGTCAAGCGAAGAGCTTTCCAGCCAGGCGGAGCTTTTGAAGCAGATGGCGGGACGGTTCCGGATCAGCAGGAGCACGAAATCCTTGCCGGGCCTTACGGGCTATCTGGAAGGCGGCGCCGGCAGCACCGGCCGGAGCGAAGG
>CAMJRV010000468.1 GCA_946408315.1 uncultured Bacillota bacterium
GCCCAGGAAGCCGACCTCATCATCGGGATCGGGACGAAGCTCAACGACTTTTGTACCTGTTCCAAGTGGCTGTACCAGAAGGAAGACGTGGCAATGCTGACGATCAATCTCAACAGCTTTGACGCCTACAAGATGAATTCCTTCCCTGTGCTGGCCGACGCAAAGCTGGCGCTTTCAGCTCTGACGGAAGCTCTGAAGGAAAAGGGCTATCGGAGCGGCTATCAGAACGAGATCGCGGAAGCAAGACAGGAATGGGATGCGGAAGTAGACCGCCTGTACTCATTGGAAAGCGAAGAAGGTCTGGTACAGTCCCGAATCTTAGGCGAGCTGAATGAGAAGCTCATTCCCGACGACGGGATTATCGTGGCGGCTTCGGGAAGCCTCCCAAGCGACGTGCAGCGTGTATGGCGGTGTCGCGGAGAAAACGTGTACCATGTGGAATACGGCTTCTCCTGCATGGGTTATGAAGTGGCTGCGGCAGTCGGGGTAAAGCTGGCGGAACCGGACCGTGAGGTCTACGTTCTGGTGGGAGACGGAAGCTTCAACATGCTCCACTCCGAATTCATCACGAGCCTGCAGGAGGGCGTGAAGATCAACGTGATCCTCCTGGATAACCATGGCTTCCAGTGCATCCACAACCTTCAGAGAAGCCAGGGGATTCCGAGCTTCGCCAACGAATACAGAAAGAGAGAAGCGGGAACTGAGCGTCTGACGGGAGAATACCTTCCCATCGACTATGCCATGGTAGCCCGGGGCTACGGCGGAAGCGGATCTACCGCCACCACCGCTGCGGAGCTGGAAAAGGGATTCGGCGAGATGAAGGAGAGCAAGCTGAGCGCCCTGCTCGACGTCAAGACCCTGCCCGGCACCATGACGGACGGCTACAACGCCTGGTGGAGAGTCGGTACAGCCCAGCTTTCCAAACATGCTTCCGTCGAAGAAGCAGCAAGAGAGATCAAGGCCCATGTAGAAAAGGCCCGTCAATATTAATAAGGATTAAAGGAGCGGCTTTAGCCGTCAAAGGATGGTAAACAAGATGGAAAACAAGAGAATCAGGGTCGGAATTGCACCGATCGCCTGGACCAACGATGATCTTCCGGATCTGGGCAGCGAAAACACCTTTGAGCAATGCGTGAGCGAAATGGCTCTTGCAGGCTTTAAGGGAACCGAGGTAGGCAACAAGTATCCGAGAGATACGGCTGTCTTGAAGAAAGCGCTTGCTCTCCGGGGAATCGAGATCTGCAACGCATGGTTCAGCGCCTGCTTTACAACGAAGCCGGAAGCGGAAGTGCTGAAGGAATTCGTCGCCCACAGAGATTTCCTTTATGAGATGGGAGCAAAGGTCATCGGCGCCGCCGAGGTGGGAAACAGCATTCAGGGGCTGGCTGAGCCGATCTTTGACGCGAAGCCCGTCTATACGGAAGAACAGTGGAAAAAGGTCGTAAGAGGCTACAATCTCATGGCTGATCTGGCGGAGGAAAAGGGAATGAAGCTTTCCTGCCATCACCATATGGGTACGGGCGTTCAGACGATGGAAGAGATCGACCGCTTTATGGACAGCGTTCAGAAAAATGTATATCTGCTTTACGATTCGGGACATATCTATTACTCCGAAGGAAATTACGAAGCCTGCCTGACCTTGCTGAAAAAATATATCGACAGGACAGCCCACGTTCATCTGAAGGACGTAAGGCCGGAAGTTATCGAAAAGGTGAAAAAAGAGAAGCTGAGCTTCCTTGACGGCGTTCGCGCCGGCACATTTACGGTTCCGGGAGACGGAGCCATCGACTTTGCTCCGATTTTCAAAATCATCAACGAGAGCAATTACGAGGGCTGGATGGTCGTGGAAGCCGAGCAGGACCCTGCCAAGGCAAATCCTTTGGAATATGCTTTGAAGGCTAGAAAATATATCGAAGAAAAGTCGGGAGTCTAGGAGGGAAAGAATGGATAAGAAATTAACGGTCGGTATCGTCGGTACCGGCAGAATCGGAAAGGTTCATACCATGAGTATCATGAACCAGCTTCCGCAGGTGGAAATCAAGGCTGTCACGGACATTTTCCTGGATCAGGCCAGGGAATGGGCGGCCCAGTCGGGAATCAAGACCGTCTACAACGATTATAAGGAGCTGATCGCAGACCCCGAGATCGACGCGGTCCTGGTCTGTTCCTCCACGGACACCCATGCGGAAATCGCCATCGCGGCGGCCAACGCCGGAAAACACGTTTTCTGCGAAAAGCCGGTTGACCTTTCCGTTGAAAAGGTCGAGGCCGTCATCGCAGCGGCGGAAAAAGCGGGCGTAAAGCTGCAGATCGGTTTCAACAGACGCTTCGACCACAACTTCAGAAAGGTGAAGGAGCTCATCGATAACGGAACCATCGGCGATCTTCAGATTCTGAAAATTACATCCAGGGACCCATCCCCGCCTCCAATTGAATACGTGAAGGTATCCGGCGGCATCTTCATGGATATGACAATCCATGATTTCGATATGGCGAGATTCCTGACCGGAAGCGAGGCCGAAGAAATTTACGTTGCGGCAGCCTGCATGGTAGACCCTGCCATCGGCGAAGCCGGTGATGTGGATACCGCACTCATCACCATCCGGTTTAAAAACGGCGCCATCTGCGTCATCGATAATTCCAGAAAAGCAGCCTATGGCTATGATCAGAGGGTGGAAGCCTTCGGTGCCAAGGGCAAGGTGGAGATCACAAACGATTATCCTTCCACAGCCGTATGGAGCACCGAAACGGGAGTGTACAGCGAAAAGCCGCTTTACTTCTTCCTGGAGCGGTATATGGATTCCTTCGCCGAAGAGATGAAGCAGTTCGTCAATGCGCTCATCAGCGGTACCGATACTCCTGTGACAGGCTTTGACGGCCTGCAGCCCATCAAGCTGGGCCTTGCCGCAAGAAAGTCCGTCGCAGAGGGAAGACCTGTCAAGCTGAGCGAAGTAGAATAGCAGAACAGAATAACTTTTTCATTATAAAATATTGTGTTATACTTATAACACAATATTTTTATTGCGCACCTAGCACCATTTGCAACCCAAATGGAAAACTCTTGGAGGCTTAAATGGCAGGAATCAAAGAAGTTGCAAAACGGGCCGGCGTATCCATTTCGACGGTATCCAACGTCATGAATGGGAAAAAGCCCGTCAGCTCCGAGCTTGCGGCCCGGGTCAACGAGGCGATAGACGAGCTT
>CAMJRV010000469.1 GCA_946408315.1 uncultured Bacillota bacterium
TTCACTATTTACACAAAATTTTCCGCGCCCTCTCTTATTACGCACTCGTACACCCTACCCGCATGAAATCAAATATAACGCCTTACTTTTTTCATATAGCTTATGTACTCTTCCCCAAATTTTTTTACACACCATCTTTCTTCAGACAGGATAATCCAATGGGCCGATACTTGAAAGACCATTAGTATTGCAAGCAATATCAATGACTGAGTAAGCAGAACACAACCTAAAAAATAAATAAAATATGCCACATACATCGGATTGCGAGAAATTCGGTATAATCCTTTAAGGTTAATGCCGTTCGCCGCAGGTTTCGAGAAAGTTAATACTGACATAATACAGAGCAAAACGCCCAATCCATATACTGCCAAACCTGCATAAAGCCAATAGGGATCGGTCGTAATTTTAAGAAAGCACAAGTAAATAAAGAACAGAATATTTGAAATCTGATAAACCCCGTACGCCGCTTTTTCTTTTCCAATCAAAGGAGCAAAGTAGGCCGCACGCTTTAACGCTTCCTTGTTTACTATGCTTAAAAGCCCAAATCTTATCAGCAGAAATGGTATGATTATCAGAATTGCATTCATCGTATCCACACTTTCATAACAGCTGCTCCAAATCACTTTGGATTTTTTCCGTAAACTCCTTATCCTGAATGTAAATCAGATTTGACTTCATATGATAGATTAAAGACTTTAAGGAAGTCTCTGCTAACATGTACGCCTGAGCAGAATCCGTGATGTAGCTGTCTCCAATATACCGGTGGTGCATTTTGATCAGCTGCATCATTGTCAAGATGTCTTTTGCCAGTCTGGCGGGCACAATTACAGCCTTTTTATAGCTTTCCTGTATTTTTTCATCCCTTATTTTGCGGTTCTCGCCACAATCGGCTGAAAGCTTATACGAATTTAAAACTTCTGCAAATACCTTTGCATCCTCATCAATGAAATCGGTAAACTTCACTCTATAATGATGGAACAATTTTTCCATCTCTTTCATTTCTTTCGCGATTGTTTCATCCTGAGCATTATTAGCCGTTAACCTCGACGCCATCTCCGCCAATGCCGCGGCGGACGCGGCATTTAACGCAGCGACACTCCCGCCCGCAGGAGTAGACGGCAGCAGCGCAACTTTTTCAAGAAAGTCATTTATGGTCTCGTTAAGAAGAATACTATCACCTCATCTCTCTGTTTATGAATCGATAATAGTATTTTTCTCCAATCTGCGATATACATTCACATTTAAAACCATTTCCAATCAATTTCGCCATAGTTCGTTATGACAGGATATTTATCTTTCCATTCTTTATAATCCTCTTCATTAGAATTTACGATAATAATCTGTGAGGCATTTACCGCCTCGGCAGCTTTTATCCCTGAGATGGAGTCTTCAAAGATGACCGTGTCTTCACCACGCAGGCCAAGTGTGCTGAGCGCTTTCCGGAACAAATCAGGGCAAGGCTTTCCCCTCATGGTTCCGTCATTATATATGATGTGCTCCTGCAAGAACCATTTATCCAAATCAAACCTTTTTCTATAGAATTCAATGTTTTCAATACCTGACGCGGTAGCGATCACAAATGGAATACCTCGTTTCTTCAATGATTCAAACAAAGAAACCACACCGTCCGCCAAAGAAAGATTTTGTTCAATACATAATCTTTGATATTCATATTCTTTTTCCAGTGTATATCGGTGAATTTCCCCATCGGCAAGATCATCACCGAATAGGTCCGTAAGAATTTCACTATTCAAACGGCCATGAATCCGCTGATGCTTTTCTTCGTCAGATAAAGAAAATCCATGTTTCTCAAGAAAAGTATTCCATGCTCTGTTGTGTAAATGGGTATCCCAGAGCAGAGTTCCATTAAAATCAAAAATAACTCCTTTTTTACCTGTAAAATTCATAGCAACCTTTCTTTTCTATATAGAGATGCGCACAGTTTGTTAGAACTTCGTGTCATCGGTCTGATCCATTATCGCTTTCAGTTCGCTAACCGCGCCGGACAGCACATCCTTTTCAAATGGAGATTTCAGTCCTGCAAGCTTTACGAGCGCAACAAACGTCTTTGACCCGCCGGCTTTACACAAGCTGAGATAGTCACTCCACGCGCTCTTATCACCCTTGGAAAAGCGCAGAAAAAACTGCACTGCGCAGTTCTGCGCAAGTGTGTAGTCGATGTAGTAGAACGGCTCCGCGTAAATGTGAGCTTGGCGCTGCCAGCGCCGCCCGCCCTCAAGATAAGCATCGCCTCCATAGTCGAGGTCTGGAATATATTCGTGCTCAAGAGAGCGCCACGCAGCGGCGCGCTCGTCGGCCGTCTCGTTCGGATTGCGGTATACGTGGTGCTGGAAGTCGTCCACCAGGCAGCCGTAAGGGATAAAGTAGAGAATATCCTCAAATTGCTGATACAGGAATTTCTCTGTCTCGCCGCCAAAGAACTCTTTCATCCAGGGGCGTGTGATAAGCTCCATAGACATCGAGTGGATTTCGCATGCCTCATAGGTCGGCGACCAATAATTCGGGTTTTCAATTTCGCGCATGGACAGGTATTCCTGGAGCGCGTGCCCCGCCTCGTGGGTCAGCACGTCTACATCCTGCTTCGTTCCGTTAAAATTCGCAAAGATAAACGGCGTCTTGTATTTCGGAAACGATACACAGAACCCGCCCGTCATCTTCCCGGGTTTCGCCAAGAGGTCGAGCATTTCACTTTTTACCATAAAGTCAAAGAACTCGCCGGACTCGGGCGACAGTTCATGATACATCTTCCTTGCTGCCTCAACCATCTGTTCCGGCGTGCCGGCGGGAACAGGGTTCCCGGTTTTGAACAGAAATTCATGGTCATAGAAGTACAGCGTTTCAACGCCGATCCGTTTCCGCTGGCGCTCGCGCAGCTCGGTGACGAGGGGAACAAGATATTTCTTTACGTCTTCTCGGTAGGTTTTTACCATGCTCTCGTCGTAGTCGAACCGCTCCATTCTCGCATAACCCAGCTCAACGCCGCTCGCAAAACCAAGTTTTTTCGCAATTATGTCACGTACGCTTACAAGTTTTGAGTACAGCTCGTCAAGCTCTGCCTGATGCCCGGCGAACCAGCCGAAAAACGCCTCCGTCGCCGCCTTACGCATAGAACGGTCGGGCGACTGGCGGTATGGATCGAACTGCGAGAGGTTGAGCATTTTACCGTCAAACTCTATTTC
>CAMJRV010000470.1 GCA_946408315.1 uncultured Bacillota bacterium
GATCTGGCGAAAGAGCTGCCGGACGGCTCCAACGCCCTTGCCTACGATCACCGGATCATCAGCCAGATTCTTGACGTGCAAGGTTTTGCGGATCAAATCCGGGCCAGCTCGTCGGACTTTGAGATGCCGGGCTGGGAGCCGGGTCGTCTGGAGGAGATCAAAACACTTTTTCAGCAGTATGATGGCATTACGGAAGAAAGCCTGTTTGCGAACCTGAAATATTTTCTGGAAGCAGTGATTCCTGCCTGTGAAAAATGGGATGTGAAAATGGCCATTCATCCTGATGATCCCCCGTGGAGCATTTTCGGCATTCCGAGAATCGCCAACTGCAGGGAAAATCTTGACCGGATCGTTTCCATGCTGGACAGCAGCTACAATGGCATTACACTTTGCTCCGGCTCTCTGGGGGTGGACGAAAGCAACTCGATTCCGGAATTGGTCCGCTATTTTGGCGGGAAAGGGAAAATTCATTTCGCCCATATCCGAAACGTAAAAATTCATGAGCCCAAGGTCTTTGAAGAGTCTTCGCACCTTTCCGCCGACGGTTCCTTTGATATGTATGAAATCATGAAAGCCTACAGCGACATCGGCTTTGAAGGCTATGCCAGACCGGATCATGGAAGAATGATCTGGGACGAGAAAGGCCGCGCCGGTTATGGCTTATATGACCGCGCGCTGGGAGTCGCCTATCTCAACGGACTGTGGGAAGCGATTCGGAAGGCAAAATAAAAAGGAGTTCGCGGTGAGAAGATTATCGTATGAAACCCTGCGGGAAGCGGGGAATCAGGAATATGTACTGGAAACAGCGCCGGAGAGGATCCTTCAGTTTGGAGAGGGAAACTTTCTGAGAGGCTTTGCAGATTACTTTATCGATCTGCTCAATGAAAGGCTGGGCTTTCACAGCAAGGTTGCGGTGGTCCAGCCTATTGAAAGGGGCTTGGCCCAGGAAATCAACAGGCAGGACGGTCTGTACCAGCTTTATTTAAGAGGCATTGAAAATGGGAGGGAAATCAACAGGCGTAGGCTGATCAGCTGCATCGGCAGAGCCATCAATCCCTATACGGATTTCGAGGCGCTTCTGTTGACGGCTCACAATCCGGATATGCGGTTTATCCTGTCCAATACGACAGAAGCGGGTATTGTTTTTGATCCCAACTGCAATTTTGACGACACGCCTCCGGAAAGCTTTCCTGCAAAGCTGACCAGGCTTCTGTTCGAGCGGTTTACCGCCTTTGTAAAAGCAGAGGGCTACGTCCTCCTCTCCTGCGAGCTCATCGACAACAACGGCGCGGAGCTGAAGAAACATGTTCTGCGGCATGCGGACCGGTGGAAGCTGGGCCGGGAATTTTCCGACTGGGTTCAGAACGAAAATATTTTCTGCAGCACTTTGGTTGACCGCATTGTAACGGGATATCCGAAGGAGGAAGCGGAGCGGCTGAATTCGGAGAACGGATATGAGGACACTCTTTTAGATACGGCGGAGGCCTTTGGCCTTTGGGTCATCGAAGGGCCTGCTTCCCTTGAGAATGAGCTGCCCTTTGCAGAGGCCGGACTTCCGGTTATTTTTACAGAGGATCACACGCCGTATAAGCGGCGCAAGGTGAGAATTCTCAACGGCGCCCATACTGCCGCAGCGCTCGCCGCCTATCTGTATGGAGAAACGACCGTCAGGGGCTGTATGGAAAATCCCGTCCTCTCCAAGTTGATTCACAGCATAGTGTTTCAGGAGGTCATCCCTTCGCTTTCTCTTCCGGCGGAAGGCCTGAAGTCATTTGCCGACGCTGTGATGGAACGGTTTAAGAATCCTTACATTGACCATAGATTATTGGACATTTCTTTGAATTCTGTATCGAAATGGAATGCCAGAGTCAAGCCTACTATGATTGACTATTACGAAAAAAATCGGTGTCTTCCTCAATTCACCACATTTTCATTTGCGGCGCTGATGGCATTCTATTGCGGTACGGGATTGAGAAACGGGTTTCTTGTCGGGCACAGAGGCGAGGAAGAATACCCCATTCGGGATTCCGCTGAGGTTTTAGAATTTTTCGCGGAGAATTGCGGCAAGCTGGACAGCCGCCGGCTGGTGGAAAAGTTTGCGGGTCCTGAAGGCTTTTTTGATGAGGATCTGACCGTCTATCCCGGATTTACCGACAAAACCGCAGACTGGCTGGATGCCATCCGCAGCAGGGGAATGAAAAGAGTTTTAGATGAAATCGTTACGAATCAATGAAAAAGATAATGTAGCTGTAGCTTTGGCTCCTTTGAAAAAAGGGGAAATGGTGAGCGTATCAGAAGAGAAAATCCTTCTTTCGGAGGACATTCCTCAAGGACATAAATTTACGCTGACGCCGCTTCCAAAGGGCAGCCTGATCATAAAATACGGCTTTCCCATCGGTACGCTGAAGGAGAATGCCGGGAAAGGCGCGTGGGTTCATACCCACAATCTGCATACCAATCTGCAGGGCGCCGAGCACTATGAGTACCGGCCGGATTTTCGGAAAACAGCGGGAAAGACGGGCAGGGGTGAGAAAATCGACGAGGATGCGGGAACCGGTAAGGCCGGAAGGACAGAGAGGACATTCCGGGGTTATCTGAGGCCTGACGGCAGTATCGGAATCCGCAATGAAATTTGGATCATACCGACTGTGGGCTGTGTCAACGCCATCGCCCGCCGGCTTGCAGGGGAGGCAAATCAGAATCTGCCTGAGGGAATAGACGGCGTTTACGCTTTCGAACATCCCTATGGCTGCTCTCAGATGTCGGAGGATCAGGAAAACACAAAAAAGGTTCTGGCCGGAATGATGGCCCATCCCAACGCGGCGGCGGTTCTGGTTATCGGTTTAGGCTGCGAAAACTGCAGCTTTGAAAGCATTGCACCGATGCTGAACGAAACCGGCATGCAGGACGGGCGGATTGCCTTTTTGGAATGCCAGTCTGTTTCCGACGATATTGCGTACGGGAAGAAGCTTTTAGAAAAACTCACAGTGTATGCAAGGCAGTATGAAAAGACAGAGCTGCCTGTCTCAAAGCTCATCGTGGGGCTGAAATGCGGCGGTTCGGACGGGCTGTCGGGCATTACGGCAAATCCTCTTGTGGGGCGGTTTTCCGACGAACTGGTCTCCATGGGAGGCTCTGCGGTTTTGACCGAGGTGCCGGAAATGTTCGGTGCGGAGAAGCTTCTTATGGCCCGGTGT
>CAMJRV010000471.1 GCA_946408315.1 uncultured Bacillota bacterium
CGCTACCATACCGGGTTCAATTCTCGGTGCTTATTCTACCGCGTTTATTCCCAGAAATATTTTTGACGGTGTTTTCGGGGTGCTACTAGTCGCGGCATCTTTATTTTTATTCATGAAGCCGAAAAATAATAAAGCGCTCGAAGGGGAACCGCCGAAACATCATATCACCCGCTCCGTTACGGATATTGAGGGTATTTGCCATACATTTTCCTACAATCCGATATTGGGCGTTGTGATCAGTGTTTTTGTCGGCTATATTTCCAGTGTGCTCGGGATCGGAGGCGGCATTATTCATGTTCCCGTGCTGGTGCATGTATTGAACTTTCCCGTTCATATTGCAACCGCAACCTCTCACTTTGTCCTCGCCGTGATGTCACTCTCCGGAACGGCAGTCCATATTTTATCCGGGGCTCTATCAGAAGGAGTAACCCAGGTTGTCGCTTTAGCGATAGGAGTCTTGTTTGGAGCGCAGCTCGGTGCAAAGCTTTCAAAGCGACTTCATGGAGTCTGGATTATCAGGGGCCTCGCCATTGCTTTAGGGCTTGTAGGCATTCGGATATTTGTAATGGCATTTTAGAAATAATTAACACGAGGTCAACTTGGAAAAAATTTTGTGAAATAAAATATCAAGAAGCCTTCTGTTCTTTCGAAATCAAAAGGCTTCTTACATGTATGAAAAGAAGGTACAATAAGAGGAGTAGCCTAACTCTCTGTTTTTTCTATTTTATCTATGATATCCTTCAGATAATCGCCTTCAAACAATTCAATCATTCCTTTGTCGCACAACTCTGCGAGTGCAGGGTTTAAAGGCAGCTTCGCTATTGTTTTGATCTGATGCTTTTCGGCTGTTTTTTCAATATGGCTGTCACCGAATATCTCGATACGGCTATGGCAATCCGGACATTCCAGGTAAGACATATTTTCAACGATTCCGATAACCGGAACATTCATCATTTCCGCCATTCTAACGGCTTTTGAAACAATCATGGAAACCAGCTCCTGAGGTGATGTCACGATAATAATACCGTCGACAGGAAGGGACTGGAATACGGTCAACGGGACGTCTCCCGTTCCGGGCGGCATATCGATGAACATATAATCCATATCGCCCCACATTACGTCGGTCCAAAATTGCTTCACCATCCCTGAGATAATCGGTCCCCTCCAGATGACCGGATCGGTGTCGTTTTCCAGAATTAAATTTAAGGACATGATATCGATTCCGGTTTTTGTTTTCACGGGCATGATTCCCAGTTCATCGGCATAAGCCTTCTCTCTGATTCCAAATTCTTTCGGAACCGACGGGCCGGTAACATCCGCGTCCAGGATTGCGGTCTGATAACCTCTCCTGTTCATTGAGACTGCAAGCATAGAAGTTACTAAAGATTTACCGACTCCTCCTTTTCCGCTGACGACAGCGATTACTTTTTTGATATCACTGCATTCATGGGGCTTTTCAAGCAGGCTTTTCGGCTGTGGCTCTCTTTCCGCACAATCTTCGCTGCAAGTACCGCAGCTCTTGTTACAACTCTCACTCATTTTTAGTTCTCCTTTGTTGATTGATCGATTTATTTATCATATTTCTACTACAGAACCTGTAGATAAATATTGGATTCGATCTCCTAAAATCTTTTTTAAAAGGCCAAACGATTCATTCCCGGTGCAGTGCCCTGTATAATATATGGAACCTGTCCCTTTTAGAAACTCTCCGACCTGAGTTACGACGGAAGGATCTTCGCTGATGCCTTCACCGTAATTGTATAGATGAAATCCACCGAAAACAAAGTCAGGCTGCTTATTTTTCAGATAAACGGAGCTCTTTACAATATTCACAATGCCCCGATGGGCGCATCCTGCAATGAGTATCACTTTATCACCTTCAATAATAATTAGATTTTGTTCATGCGCAAATTCATCTTCCGCGATGCCATTTCTTTCTTCTGCAAACAGTGAATTGTTGCATGAAGATAGAAGCTCATTCCCAGTAACCCATGAAAACAATAGAAGGTCAGGGTTGATGGGAAAAACACCGTCGGTCAAGACGATTCGGTCATGATTTTCCAGGTTTTTGTCCAATCCAATGTAAGCAACCCGCTCTGATTTCTTTGAATAATGATTCCCAAAAGCTTTATGGTTCACATAGACCTTTGCTTTATTGTTTTCATTCAGAAACACTTTTAAACCGCCCCCATGGTCGTAATGCCCATGGGAAATGACAGCCAAGTCAATATCTTTTATGTTCACATTTAACTTTTTCGCATTCTCCAGAAACAGATCGCTTGCACCCATGTCAAACAGGATTTTACTGCCTTTCGTTTCAATGTACAGGCTCAGGCCGTGCTCCCTCCGAAACGCAGGGGAATTTGAGGTGTCTTCCGCTAAAACTTTAATTTCCATAATCCTCTCCTCATTTGCAAACCTCATTAATGAATCATAGTACGCGTTTATTGGCATACGCTCATTACAACTTATAGTATAACTTCTATTGGACATATGTCAATAACCTTTAAAATCAAAAATCTACACTTATCATAAAAGATATTTATTGACGTATGCCCATAATCGATTTATTATTGTATTATAAAATAGCGGAAGGCTTAAAAATGAAAGGTATAACCCAATCAAAAGAAGATTATCTTCGTGTTTTACTTGAATTGTCTGATGACGGGGCAGAAATACATTCCATAGATATTGCACATGCCCTTGGTTTTTCTCGTGCAAGTGTAAGCCGTATGGTAAAGATTCTTGGAGAATCAGGATACCTTACAAAAGATGATGCCGGGAGGCTCTCCTTAACGGAAAAAGGATATAATATCGCAATTTCAATGAAGAGGAGACGGAGCTTGATAAAGGGTTTTCTGGAAGATGTCCTTGGTGTTGAGCCTTTCATCGCCGAGGAGGAAGCATGCAAGATCGAACATTCAATCAGCGAAGAAACAGAAAGAAAGCTAAGCAAACACTTAGAAAATCTAAAGTAAAATCTTTTTGATGATGGATAGAAGATTATAAAAAATGTTTGATTTATCACAATTAATTAATACATAAGAAAGGTTTATAAGTATGAGTGGATATTTTTGCGCGTTATGCGGCAGCCATTACTGCAGTTCGGGAGAACTGGAAAAAACAATTTCTGATTGTCCGTGCAATGACGAAGAAATGCAGCAGATTAAAGAATTATATTTCGAGGATGAT
>CAMJRV010000472.1 GCA_946408315.1 uncultured Bacillota bacterium
GTCAGGAAGTTTTCTTATTCACTATTTACACAAAATTTTCCGCGCCCTCAATAAAGTCCTCAGCATAGATCCCATGTAACTTCCCCTTTTCTATGTTTTGACTTTATCCTCGGATTCCAAGCTCCCGTATCCTGCGGTAGAGCGTCGATTCGCTGATTCCCAGTCTTTTCGCCGCAACGATCTTATCTTCTGTCGTGCGTCCCGTCTCATTGAGACATTCTTCTATGATAGTCCTCTGATACTCGTCGAGCCTTTCTTTCAGGCCGGCTTTGCTTCCGGGACTTCTCTGATGCCGGAAGATTTTATCGGGAAGGTTTTCCGGAAGGATCTCATTGCCCATCTCCATATTGACGGCATACTCCACCACATTCTCCAGTTCTCTGACATTTCCGGGCCAGCCATAGCTGATGAGGGCTTTCAGCGCATCGGGACGGAAATCCTTTATCTCTTTATTCAGCAGCCTGTTGAATTTATCTAAAGCGTAACGCAGAAGCAGCTCGATATCCCCTTCTCGTTCCCGCAGCGGCGGGATCGTGATCGGTATGACGTTGAGCCGGAAATACAGGTCCTCTCTGAATTCCTGGGCGGCAATCATCTTTTCCAGATTTTTATTGGTAGCTGCAATGATGCGGACGTCGATATCGATAGGGCTCGTTCCCCCTACGCGGTCGATGCTGCGGTTCTGGATCGCATGAAGCAGCTTTACCTGCAAGTGGAGGGGCAGATCGCCGATCTCGTCCAGAAAGATCGTTCCCTTATGGGCGATTTCAAACTTTCCCGGTTTTCCTCTGGAATCGGCTCCGGTAAACGCCCCCTTCTCATATCCGAACAGCTCGCTTTCAAGAAGCATTTCCGGAATCGCCCCGCAATTGATGGCGATAAAGGGATTATTCCTGCGCGGGCTTTCCGTATGGATGGCTCTGGCAAAGAGTTCCTTTCCTGTTCCGCTCTCTCCCGTGATCAGAATGGTGGAATCGCTTGTGGATACCTGAAGCGTCCTCCGCTTTGCGCGGAGCATGGGCTCACTCTCGCCGATGATGTCGTTGATGGTCGTATGCTTTTCTATGACGGTCATCTTGTACATTCTCTCCCGCGCGTCGGAAATGTTCTGAAAGAGGATCATCGTACCGTACAGGGTTCCGTCATGTACTTCCGCGTCCCGGGTATTGATCGGGATGATGGTGCAGAGAAACCTTTTTTCCTGGCTGTTGTTTTTCGTATAGGATATCTCCTTATCCTTGACCGCGGCGCCGCTTTTTGCAACCCGCTCCACCTCTTTTAAATCCCAGATCCGGGAAAGCGGATATCCTTCCATCTGGCTCCGGTGCATTCCCAGCAGCCTCTCGCACTCGTAATTGCAGGACTTTATCACGCCGTCCTTATCGATGGCAATCAAGCCCTCATGCATGGATTCCACAATGCCCTGCAACTGATTCCGCTGTTCCGTCTCGGACAGCTTGCTGGCGATCAGCTCCGCCATCCTTTCCAGGAACAGGGTGAGGGTGGCGCTGTTGCCTATGATCTTCTGGCGCTGCTCCTCATTGAAGGCGACAAGACCGATCAGACCGATGATTTTGTCCTCGAGCTTGATCGGGCAGCAGATTTCGGCCAACTCTCCCTCTTTCGGGTCGTATTCGGGATCGTCGAGGGGATCTTTGCACAGATAATTTTCTCCCGATTTCAGAAGCTTGCCGTAAATGGCTCCCGAATCGATGTCTCCCTCTTCTTCAAAGCTTCCGATCTTTCGCGTATACCGGCCGGTCCCTCCGATGATCTCAAGATGCTCGTTGATGATTTCCGTCTCAATTTCCAGGGCTGCAGTAATCGCTTCCGCCACATTCATGACCGTATCCCTGATGATCGATAATTCCAGCATAATATCCTCCCTACTATCGTATTCCCAATAGCTTTTACCGTCATTATAATTCTTTTTATCATATTTGACAATTATTTTTCATTTTTGATAATGAATTGTGAATTTTGAAAGACAGGAGTATTGAAATTTCAATGAATCTCCAAACGAAAAGAATTGGCACCGCTTTTGCTTAGTTAATAAGGTATCAATAGTATCATCAATCAATGGAGGAAAAAAATGATTAATAGAGAAAAGCTGAAAGCACAATACCTGAAGGAAGTCGAACTCTTTGAAAAGACCCATCCGAAATCAAAGGAGCTCTACGAGAGAGCCAAGGGCAGCCTGCTCCAGGGCGTTCCTATGAACTGGATGGTCAAGTGGGCGGGAAGCTATCCTGTCTGTGTTGCCAATGCAAAGGGCGCCCACTTTCAGGACGTTGACGGCAACGATTACATCGACTTCTGCCTCGGCGATACGGGCTCTATGGTCGGCCATGCCCCGGAGGCCTCCGTCAAGGCCATCACCGAATACGTGAAGCAGGGAACCACCTTCATGCTTCCCACAGAGGACGCCATCTGGTGCGGAGAAGAGCTCTCCAGAAGATTCGGAATGAAATACTGGCAGTTTTCTACCAGCGCCACCGACGCCAACCGCTTCGCCCTCAGACTGGCAAGACAGGTCACGCAAAAGCCTATGATCATCGCCTATAACTGGTGCTACCACGGCACCGTAGACGAAACCGTCGCCATCATGGACGAAAGCGGCAGCACTGTCGCAAAACCGGGTAACCTCGGCCCCCAGTGCGATCCGTCCCTGACGACCAGGATCATCGAGTGGAACGATATCCCCGCTCTTGAAGAAGCCCTGAAGAAGGGCGACGTGGCCGCCGTACTGGCGGAGCCCGTCATGACAAACTGCGGCATCGTCCATCCGGAACCGGGCTATCATGACGCCCTGAGAGAACTGACGAAGAAGTACGGCGCCGTCCTGATCATCGACGAGACCCATACGATCTGTACCGGCGTAGGCGGCTACACAAAGGCATACGACCTGAAGCCGGATATCGTCGTCGTCGGAAAGACCATCGCATCGGGCATCCCCTGCGCGGCTTACGGCTTCTCCCAGGAGCTGGGCGAGAAGGTTGCCGCTGCAATCCCCTACGAGCTGTGCGACATCGGCGGCATCGGCGGAACCCTTGCGGCAAACGCACTGAGCATGCACGCCATGAAGGCCACCCTGAGCGAAGTTCTGACGGAGGATTTCTATGCCAGAAACATTCCGCTGGCAACGAGATTCAACGAAGGCGTACAGAGCGTCATCAACGAAT
>CAMJRV010000473.1 GCA_946408315.1 uncultured Bacillota bacterium
TAAAGGTCAGCCTAAAGAGAGGGGTGCCGTATGTCGGTATCATCTCCCTGACGATTGTAACAATCCTTCTTGCCCAGTATGATTTTACGGTCCTGGTCATGGGCGAGGTCGTCTTTATGATCGCCCTTTATATCGCGCTCTCCATTTCGACCGTCGTTCTGAGAAAGAAAATTCCCGTGGATCAGAGAACAGGAAAATTTATCATTCCCGGCGGAAAAGCGGGACTCTATTTCTGCTGCGGCCTGCCCTTCCTGATCTGCATTATCGCCCTGCTGATCAACGGAACAGAGTACCTGCTGATCGGCTTGATCGCGATCTCCACCGGACCGGTTCTCTATCTCGTCGTAAAACGTGTTTATGGCGGGCTGTATGTGGATGACCCGGAAAAGCATCCCATCAATCACAGGACGAAGCTTGCCGTGGGGGATGTGGGCAGGATTGCCCAGTATTGCGTCATGACAGGAATCTTTGCAGTGCTCGGGTCCTTCTTCCTGCTGTGGTACGAAGGCGACTGGGGAGCGGAATACTATTTAGAGGAGTACGGAAGCGGCTTCCTCAGCAGCTTTTCCTCCATGATCGCCGCGCTGCAATACGGAGGCGTCATTTTAGCAGTCCTCGGAGTCGTGCTGTGGCTTGGGAAAAAGTATATCGAGCCGGAGCCCGGGAAGCGGCCGGAGGGCGCGCGCTGAAAATAGAGGAATAGAATCAGAAGCTTTAAACCGGAGCATTGTCTCCGGTTTTTTATGGTATACTGCTCGCAGAAAGCAAGAGTTTCCGACCATTATACGATTTGGTGCCGCGCCAGAATTTCGCCGAAGGCGAAAAGGCGCATGGCCGATACCATAAATGCTTCGCATTATGGTATAATAAACATATCAAACAAGGAAAGGGGAAATGATTTATGATGATGATTAACAAAGCGGATGCCGTAATTGTATGGAACAAGGAGGGAGAAGAACAGTAGTATTTTTGTCCCTCCATGTACGTTATCATACAATATTTGGAGGATAAAAATGAAATATAGCAATTTAATCAGATATGGATTTACAGACCGTTTCGCGCAGGAGGCTACGATTTACGAAGGGCTTTTCCCTGCGAGGATCACTGAACAGCACCGTGACCTTTACCGGGCGGTCAGCGAGATGGGTGAGCTGCAGGCAGGCGTGTCGGGAAATTTCATCTATCGCGCAAACGATAATTCGGACTTTCCAGCGGTAGGAGACTGGGTCATGGTCGACAGGACCGATGACAGCGCGGGCAATGCGGTGATCCACCACATTCTCAGGCGGAAAAGCGTCTTTGAGCGAAAGGCGGCCGGGACGGCAAACAACGTTCAGATCGTCGCCGCGAACATCGATACCGTGTTTCTCTGCATGTCTCTGAATGCGGATTTCAACCTGCGGAGACTCGAACGCTATCTTTCCATCGCGTGGAACAGCATGGCGACGCCTGTTATCGTGCTTACGAAATCCGATTTGTGCAGGGACCTGGATCAAAAGCTTGCCCAACTGTCAAAGGTCAGCCTGGGTACCGATGTGGTGGTCTGTTCCAGCAAGGAGGAGGACGGATATGAGGCGGTGCGTGCCTACGTTCAGGAAGGAAAGACGATTGCCTTTATCGGTTCATCCGGCGTCGGGAAATCAACGCTGATCAACCGGCTTGCCGGTACCGATCTGATGGAGACCGCAGGAATCCGGGAGGATGACGATAAAGGCCGCCATACGACGTCCCACCGTCAGTTGATCCTGCTTCCCGGAGGAGGGATCGTCATCGATACGCCGGGCATGCGGGAGCTGCAGCTTGAGTCGGCAGATTTCTCCCGGGCGTTCGAGGACGTGGAAGAGCTGGCGGAAGAATGCCGGTACAGCGACTGTTCCCATACTTCGGAGCCGGGTTGTGCCGTAAGAAAGGCGATTGAGGACGGAACGCTCCCGGAAGAACGGCTGGAGAACTATCGAAAGCTGCGGAAGGAAGCGGGGTACGAGGGTCTTAACTCCCGCCAACTGGAGCAGAAGAAGATCGAATCCATGTTCGGAAGCAAAGGAGAAATGAAGCAGGTCATGCGTCACATTAAAAATAAGAATAAAAGATAACGGCCGGAGATCAGCCCTCGAGCCGGAGGTCAGTGCTCGTGCCGGTGGTGAAGCTCAGGCATATGGACGTGAGTGTGTTCCAATGGCTCGTGGGTATGAATATGGCTATGCTCTCCGATCACTTCTTCTTCATGATTGTGGTTATGATGCTCGTCATCGTGGCGGTGTTTGTGCTCATGGGTTTCTTCCAGATGGACATGCGGATGCTTATGCTTTTCGGTGATTGCAAAATAGGTTCCCGTCAGCATGATCGCAAGAGCGGCCAAAAAAGAATTCGTGATGGAATCCCGGAGGACTGCCCATGAAATCAAAACGCCGATAAAAGGGGCGGCCGCATAGTAGATGCTCGTTCTTGCCGCTCCCAATTCCCTTTGGGCGGCGATATAGAAGAAGATGCTCAGGCCGTAAGAGATAAAGCCCAAAAGGAGCGCGAGAAATATGGAAAGCGGACTGCCGAAAGAACTGCCGGAAGATCCGCTGACTGCCAGTGAAATCAGGAGTGCTCCGGTGCCGGAACCAAAACCCTTGAGGATTACGATTTCCAGAGGGTCCTTCAGGGATAGCATCCTGGTGCAGTTGTTTTCGACGCCCCAGCACAGGCAGGCAGAGATGACAAAAACAGCTCCGACGGAAGGTGTGAGACTGCGGAAGTCTTCCACCGATAAAATGACACAGGACAGGGTAATCAAGAGGATCGCCAGCCACATGCGCCGGTCGAGAGGCTCTTTGAAAAAGATCATGGCGATGGCGGCCGTAGCAACGATCTCAAAATTATTCAGAAGAGAAGCGGTGGACGCGTTCGTCATCGTCAGCCCGATCATCAGAAAGATCGGCGCGCCGATATCGAGCAGGATCATTGCGACAGTGTAGGGAAGTTCCTTCTTCGTCATTCTTGCTTCCGATCGGGCTCTTTTTCCAAGGATTCCCGCCATTTTTACGAGAAGCATGCCAAAGCCCGCTCCGAGATACAGGAGGGCGGCCAGCAATGTCGGCGGCAGTTCAGTCAGCAATATTTTGGAAACAGGGGAGCAGATCCCAAACAAAACGGCGGCAAGGACGGCAAAAAGGACTGCCTTTGCCGACTGTC
>CAMJRV010000474.1 GCA_946408315.1 uncultured Bacillota bacterium
CATAAATTTAGCTTAAATCTAGCATAAATTTTCGAGGTTTTTGTTAATTTTTCGACAAAAAAACCGATGTATTATAGAACAGATTTCTAATTATTTTTTACCGTTACAATAATAAACGATGAAAGATTGGAGGCAAGGATTAAAGATGAGAACGAACAAAAAAAGTTTAGTAGCAAAGATCCTGTTATTTATTGGAGTACCCATTGTGATCACATATTGTGCTGTTGCGGTGATTACTTTGAACAGGGTGGAACAGTCGGTGACCACTCTGGCGGAGAAAGAGCTGGCAGCAAGCTCAAAAGCCGCGTCGGATGAAATCGGCAGCAGCTTTGTAAGCTATATGGAAATTGCGAAACAGATGTCGGCCAACGCTGAATTTGAACGGGTGTTTAACGAGACGGTGCCGGGAACCGATATCACGCTTTCTCCCGGATGGGCTGAAGCGAAGCAGACGCTGGTCAATATTCAGAAAACCGACCCTGACAATATCATGTCGGTGTGGGTTGTGGATATGGACACCAGCAAGCTCGCCCAGGGAGACGGCTATCTGTCCGGCCCGGACTGGGACGCTACCAAGAGACCATGGTATGCCGCAATCGTGGAAAAGCAGGGTGTTATCCTGACGGATCCGTATGAGGACACAGCGACGAAGCTTACCGTTGTAAGCGCCATCGCGCCGGTATTCAAGCCCGGAACCAGTGAAATCATCGGAGCGACGGGGATCGACTTCAGTCTGGACAGCATATATAAGATGATTCAGGAATATAAGCTCGGAGATACCGGCTATTACATTCTTGCCAGTGACGCCGGCCAGGTTATCTACCATCCGAACGAGGGTTTTAAGAACATGAACCTGTCCGAAACCGATATGTCAGACAATATAAAAGATGCGCTGCTGAATAATTCCGTCGGAGGAATTGAGTTCACCAACGAGGGAACGCAGAGCCACGGTTACGTATCGGAGGTCGGAGATACCGGCTGGGTCGTTGCAAGCGGTATGCCGGATCGGGAATTCGGAGCTGCATTCCATAGCGTGAGGACAACGATCTTTATTATCTTTGTGCTGGCCCTGCTCATCATCGGTGGGGTGATCGTCGTCCTTTCCAGAAGGATCGTAGCTCCGCTGAAGCGATTGACGGCAGCGGCGGACAACCTCGCGATGGGAGATATTGAAGCCGATATTTCCGATATTGCCGATTCCCAGGATGAAGTGGGAGAACTGGCATGGGCCTTCGGAAAGATGGTCGACAATGTAAAGGAACAGGCGAATGCGGCGGAGCGGATTGCCAGGGGAGACCTGTCCGCCGTGATCGAGCCGAGATCGGATAAGGATGTCCTTGCAATCAGCATGAGATCGGTGGTGGAGAATCTGAACGCTCTGGTCTCGGAGATGAACGTATTGACCACAGCCGCTGTCGACGGCGAGCTCAGCACCCGGGGGAATGCGGAAGCCTTTGAGGGCGGTTTCAGAGAAATCGTTCTCGGTGTGAACAACACCCTGGACGCCATCGTGACCCCGATGAACCTCACCCTTTCTTATATTCAGCAGATTGCCAACGGGGAAGAGCTGGAAGATATAGAGAGCCGCAAAGACGAGTTTAAGGGCATCTACCGGGATCTGATCATAAACTTCGCTTCCGTAAGGCAGTCTCTCTACGCCTTGCTGGAAGAGGCTGTGAAATTAACGGAAGCGACAGCCGGCGGCGACCTTTCCTACCGTGCCGATGTGAGCAGGGTGAAGGGGAGTTATGCGAAGATCATCGGCGGTATCAATAACGCTTTGGGTTCCGTAATAGAACCTCTTAAGACGGCGGCGGGCTATATCGAAAGGATCGGTAAAGGGGAAATTCCGCCTGTCATTCGGGAAACCTATTATGGCGATTTCGACGATATCAAGAACAGTATCAACGCCTGTATCGAGGGTCTTGGCGCTTTGACGGAGGGGAATGAAATCCTCGGCAAGATGAGCGGAAACGACTATTCGGAAAGAGTGACAGGGCAGTATCTCGGAATCTATCACGAAATTTCTCAGTCAATCAACGGTGTGTCGGAGCAGATCAACCGCGTCGTAGAGGTTGTGGACCATGTGGCGGACGGAAATTTGGTGGATCTCGGATATCTGAAGGAAATCGGAAGAAGGAGTGAAAAGGATATCCTGATACCGGCCTTCATCAAGATGATAGAAAATATCAAGATGCTGGTGGAAGAGACAAACATGCTGTCCCTTTCCGCAGTGGACGGAAAGCTGAGCACCCGCGGCGACGCCGGCCGGTTCAGCGGAGAATACGGAAACGTTGTGGAGGGCTTCAACCGGACTCTGGATGCGGTCATTGCCCCTATCGACGAGGCCCTTGCGGTGCTCAGGGAAATGGCAAGCGGCAACCTCCATGTCCAGATGGACGGAAATTACATGGGCGAGCATGCGGAAATCAAAAAGGCGCTGAACCTGACGATCGAAAACATATTGAGCTATGTCAGTGAAATTTCCCAGGCCCTGTCGGAAATCGGGAATGGAAACCTTGATCTTGCTATCACGGCAGATTATAAGGGCGATTTTGTGGAGATCAAGAATTCTCTCAACAGCATCCTGATTTCCCTCAGCCAGACGATGGGCGATATCAACAATGCGGCGGAGCAGGTGGCGGTCGGCTCCAGACAGGTATCCGACGGCAGCCAGTCCTTATCCCAGGGTTCCACGGAGCAGGCCAGCTCGATCCAGGAGCTCACCGCATCCATCACCGAGATCGCTTCCCAGACGAAGCAGAATGCCATGAATGCAAACCAGGCGAATGAGTATGCGGTGGAGGCGAGGGACAATGCGATCAAGGGAAATAACCAGATGCAGGGCATGCTGAACTCCATGTCGGAAATCAACGAGTCATCGACCAATATTTCAAAGATCATAAAGGTCATTGACGACATCGCCTTCCAGACGAATATTCTCGCGCTGAACGCGGCAGTGGAAGCGGCAAGAGCAGGACAGCACGGAAAGGGATTTGCTGTCGTGGCGGAAGAGGTCAGAAATCTGGCGGCAAGAAGTGCGGACGCCGCAAAAGAAACGACAGCTCTGATCGAAGGCTCCATCGAAAAGGTAGAGACGGGAACGAAGATCGCCAATGAAACGGCGTCGGCGCTCAATCTGATCGTGGGCGGCGTTGAAA
>CAMJRV010000475.1 GCA_946408315.1 uncultured Bacillota bacterium
CATTCTAAGGACACCGGTTCCTTTATTGGGACGAAGCAGCAGGTACAGGAAGGCCGCCGCAATGAGGATGGCCGCAACCGTACCGATTCCAAAGCCGCCTCCGGTAAACAGGCTTCCAAACTGGTAGATACACAGGGAAACCGCATAAGCCAAGCCCGTCTGGTAACCGATGGCAAACCAGGTCCACTTTGCATTGTTCATTTCCCGTCTGATTGCGCCGATTGCCGCAAAGCAGGGAGCGCAGAGCAGGTTGAACACCAGGAAGGAATACGCCGACAGGACGGTAAAGCTGGCGGCCAGCGTTCCCCAGATCTCGGTTCCGTCTTCGGCGACTTCGGCAAAGCCGTAGAGAACACCAAAGGTACCGACCACGTTTTCCTTCGCCACAAGCCCTGTGATAGCGGCCACCGCGGCCTGCCAATCGCCCCAGCCAAGAGGTGCGAAGATCGGTGCGATCACTCTGCCGATGGCGGAGAGGAAACCGTCGCTCAAATCCTCGACCATGCCGAACTTGCCGCCCACAATCCCAAAGTTGGAAGCGAACCAGATCACGATAGCTGAAAGCAGGATGATCGTCCCCGCCTTTTTAATAAAGGACCAGCCGCGTTCCCACATGCTGCGCAGCACGTTGATGATGGTAGGCATATGATAAGCGGGAAGCTCCATGACAAAGGGAGCGGGATCCCCGGCAAACATCCGTGTCTTTTTCAAAATGATTCCCGAGCAGACGATCGCGGCGATTCCGACAAAGTATGCGCTGGGCGCTACCCACCACGCGCCGTTGAGGAGCGCGCCGGCAATCAAAGCGATAATCGGCAGCTTTGCACCGCACGGAATAAAGGTCGTCGTCATGATCGTCATCTTACGGTCTCTGTCGTTTTCTATCGTCCGCGACGCCATGATCCCCGGAACTCCGCAGCCGGAGCCGATGAGCATCGGAATGAACGATTTGCCGGAAAGTCCAAACTTGCGGAAAATCCGGTCCATGATAAAGGCTACGCGAGCCATATAACCGCATGCTTCAAGGAATGCGAGGAAAGCAAACAAGACCAGCATCTGGGGAACAAAGCCGAGTACAGCGCCGACGCCCCCGATGATTCCGTCCATAAGCAGCCCCTGCAGCCATGCCGCGGTTCCTGCGGAAACGAGGAAGTTATCTACTGCCGGAGGAATGATTTCTCCAAACAGCACATCGTTTGTCCAGTCCGTTACCCATGCGCCCACCGTCGTTACCGACACATAGTAGACGAGGAACATGACCACCGCGAAGATCGGAAGCGCCAGCCAACGGTTGGTGACGACCCGGTCGATCTTGTCGGAGGTGGACAGCTTACCTCTGTGTTTCTTATTATAGCAATCCTGAATGATGGAAGAAATATAAAGATACCGTTCATTGGCAATGATGCTCTCCGCATCGTCGTCAAGCTCCTCTTCACAGCTTTGAATATCCGCCTCAATATGCGCGATGAGTTTATCATCCAGCTTTAACTGCTCCATAACCTTTTTGTCACGCTCAAAAAGCTTGATCGCAAACCAGCGCTGCTGACTTTCCGGGACCATACCGGCTGTAGCTTCTTCAATATGAGCGATGGCATGTTCCAGACTACCGCAAAAACGGTGCTGGGGTACCATGGGAGTAACCTTCTTTGCAAGAGCCACAGCTTTTGCAGCCGCTTCCGAAATCCCCGTACCCTTCAGTGCGGAAATCTCCATCACAGGACAGCCCAGCTCTTTGGACAACTGATCAACCTTAATGACGTCGCCGTTCTTTCCGACCACGTCCATCATGTTGACCGCAACCACCATGGGGATCCCAAGCTCGATCAGCTGAGTCGTGAGATAAAGATTGCGCTCCAGATTCGTACCGTCGATAATATTCAGGATTGCATCGGGCCGCTCATTCGTTAAATAATTTCTCGCGACGACCTCCTCCAGCGTGTAGGGAGAAAGAGAATAGATCCCCGGCAGGTCCATAATGATAACATCTTTGTGGTTTCTCAGTTTTCCTTCTTTTTTTTCTACAGTAACGCCGGGCCAGTTTCCAACAAACTGGTTGGAACCCGTCAACGCGTTAAAAAGCGTCGTCTTGCCGCTGTTTGGGTTTCCGGCAAGGGCAATTTTGATTGACATTCTATGTCCTCCTTTCAGCGGTCAGCTTTGACCGTAACAGTTTCAAAATCATTCCGCGAGGTTAGTTCATGCTAACCCCGCTTCCTAAAAAATGCAGAGCTGCATTTATATCGCTCCGCACTATAGTACCGTGATCATCTCCGCGTCGGCCTTCCGCAACGACAACTCGTAACCGCGGACCGAAACTTCAATCGGGTCGCCCAGAGGAGCCACCTTTATCACATGGATCTCCGTTCCTTTCGTAATGCCCATGTCCATGATCCTACGCTTTACCGGTCCTTCCCCGTTGATCTTTGTTACGGTAACTGACTGACCGCATTTTGCTTCTTTTAATGTGTTCATCTATAATAACCCCCTATCAAAATCTGCTAAACTAATATTTTACTCGCCATTTCCCGGCTGATGGCGATTCTGGATTCCTTTACGTTTACGATTAAATTTCCATTGATTTCAGAAATCACCGTAACAGCCCCGCCGATCACAAAGCCGAGGTTTTCAAGAAACTGTTTCGTTTCCGCTTTTCCTCCGACTTTTTTGATATAGTTTTTCTCGCCTGCTTTTGTCATCGATAAAGGCATCATGATCCCTCCCCATCTCTATATAAAGTAAGTTTTAACTAACCAATGGTTTAAAATAAAGGTTAGTATTTGCTAACCAAGATCATGTTAGCATATACTTACTCCCTTGTCAATAGATTCGCTGTCATTTCCTGTAGAGATTTCATGAATTGCTTTCTTTCTCATTATATGGTATCCTTTGGTTAGCGTACCGAAAGGAGTTGATCAATTTGAAAATACAAGAATCTGCTGAAATGTATCTTGAGACGATTCTGGTTTTGGCACAGAGGAACCAGAGCGTAAGATCAATAGATATCGCATATGAGCTTGACTATAAAAAACCGAGCGTCAGCGTAGCCATGAAAAACCTGCGAGAGAACGGCTACATCAGTGTAGATCCCGACGGTTACATCACGCTGACCGAAAAAGGAAAGGACATCGCCGAAGCCATGTATGAGCGGCATACGAC
>CAMJRV010000476.1 GCA_946408315.1 uncultured Bacillota bacterium
TTCGCTTTCCGGTGCCCAAGGGTATTACGACATCAAGCCCGACCTTTCCGTCTTTGCGAAAGGAATGGGCGGAGGCTTCCCGGTGGCCGCGGTAGGAGGAAGAGCCGACATCATGAAGCTTGTCGACGACGGAACGGTATCGGTAGCGGGCACCTACAGCGGAAACGGAATCGCCCTGTCGGCAGCTTCCGCGACACTGGATTATCTAAGGCAGCCCGGTCTTTACGAAACGCTTTACCGCAGGTGCGACAAGCTGAGAGAAGGCTTGAGCGATATCTGGAGCAAATCGGCGGTCAGCGCCCATGTGGTCGGTCTCGGCCCGGTCTTCCAGGTTTGGTTTTCCGAAAAGCCGATCTACGATTACCGCGATGCGAAGGCGTATGCCGACGGTGATCTGTTCACCATCTGGTGGGAAGAAATGCTGTTCCGGGGAATCCTGTTCCACCCGCATTATTATGAAAATCTGTTCGTCTCCATGGCCCATACGGACCAGGACATCGACGTTACCCTGGAGAAGGCGGAAGAAGCTGTACGGGCGGTAGAAAAGAGAGTATTATAAAAAAATGTTATAGTAAGGTAGTATAAGAATTAAAGGAGGAAGGGTAATTATGTCGAAAAGAAGTCTTGCAATCCTGATGCTGCTTATCCTGTCGATGTCCCTGTTCAGCGGCTGCGGAGGCGCTCAGATTCAGACCTCCGGAGGAGACGTCCTGAGAGTGGGCTGGTGTTCGGAGCCGGATACTCTGAATCCGCTGACGTCCTACAGCACGGAATCGAAGCAGATCACAAATCTCGTGTATGAGCCTCTGATCGGCTACGGAACCGATCTGGAGTATGTTTACAAGCTTGCAAAGAGTTTTGAATACAGTGCTGATGAAAAATCGGTGACCTACCATCTGCAGGAAAATGTAAAATGGCAGGACGGAGAGCCGTTTACGTCGGCCGATGTGGCGTTTACATACAACCTGATCAAGGATACGGGCCTGAGCGAAGCCTCTCAGTTTCTGGAAACGCTGGAATCCGTAGAGACGCCGGACGATCAGACTGTCGTACTGAACTTTTCTTCCCCGCAGTCCTTCAACTGCGCGCCGGTTATCCTGATTCTTCCCGAGCATATCTGGGGCGGCATGTCGGCGGGAGAGATCGAAGCATATGCGAATGAAAATCCCGTGGGAACCGGAGCATACCGGTTTAAGGAATGGATCCAGGGCGCGACCGTATCGATCGAAAGAAATGAGGATTACTACGGCAAGCTGCCTGCGGCAAGCGGAATCATCTATGTGCTTTACGGCAATGAGGACGTGCTGGTCCAGGCGCTGAAGGCAGGCGAAGTGGACGTCATCCCGGAAGTCTCGCCCACCGTGTGGGAAAGCCTGAAGGGAGAAAGCAATATTAAAGCGGTGGAGCTGGATTCGTTCTCCTTCCATCAAATCGGAATCAACATGGACACTTCGGGAAATTCCCTCGGAAATCCGATGCTGCTTGACAAAGAGGTGAGAAGAGCGCTGAACTTTATCGCCGACAGAAAGCAGATCACGGAAATCGCCCTTGCGGGCTACGGATCGCCCGGCAGCGTGCTCATTCCCGACGGATTGAAGGAGTGGCAGTATCAGGTGCCTGACAGTGAGAAGATGGACGGAGATATCGAACAGGCGAAGGCCATCCTGGAAGCGGCGGGATATCGGGACTCCGACGGAGACGGAATCCGTGAAAAGGACGGAAAGAAGATGGATTTCCGCATCATCGCCAATGAAGGAACTTCTGTGGATGTACGGGCGGCGCAGCTTTACCGCGACGCGGCAAAGAAAGCGGGGATCAACCTCACCCTGACGACCATGGATGAAAATACGCTGGGTGGAACAATCTTAAACGTGGAAGCGCCCGACTGGGATCTGTACGTCTGGGGCTGGGACTCCGAGTATCCCGACCCGAGCTACCTGCTGGGCATTCCGCTGACAAGCCAGGTCGGAATCAATAATGAGCTCTATTACAGAAACCCGGAATATGATAAACTTTATTCACAGCAAGCCGTGGAAATGGACAAGGACAAGCGGATGCAGATCGTAAACGAGATGCAGAAAATGTTCTATGACGACGGAGGCTTTATCGTTTTATGGTACCAGGATAAGCTGCAGGCTTACCGCACCGACAAGTGGACCGGCTGGGTCGAATGCCCGGGCGGCGTAATATACAGTGTAACGTACGAGAATTACCTGAACGTGGAGCCGGTGAAATAATCGGCGAAACAGCAAAAAACGGTGGGACGAATGGACAAAGCTAACTTTATCTTGAAAAAATTCGCGCAGCTTGTACTGACACTGTTTGCAATTGCAACCTTCAATTTCCTGTTGTTCAGAATCCTCCCGGGCGATCCCCTCAAGCTGATCGCCCGGGCAGGCAAGCTTTCTCCGGAAGCGGTTGCAAGACTGCAGGAGCTCTTTGGGCTCGATCAGTCGCGCTGGGACCAATACCTTATCTATCTGAAAAATATCGTTACAGGGGAGTACGGGATTTCCATTACATACCGAAGGCCGGTCATGGACATCATTGCGGAAAGAATGTCCAATACCCTGATGCTGCTTTTTGCTGCGACGATTATCGTAATCGTCGTCGGCGTCGGCCTGGGTATCCTCGCCGCCATGAAAAGGGGCTCCAGGACGGACAACGTCCTGATCGTCGCCTCCATGGTGGGCTGGAGCCTGCCTACCTTCTGGACCGGACTCATCTTTATCATCATCTTTGGAGTTTACCTCCATGTTCTGCCCATCGCGGGCGTGCTGACGCCGGGAGCCGTCTATACGAGCTACGGCCAGCTCATTTCGGATTATGTCAATCATCTGATCATGCCGACTGTGGCCCTGGTCATCGTCGATATGGCGCAGTTTTTCCTCGTGACGAGAAACACCCTCGTCGATGTGTTTACTGAGGATTATATTCTTACGGCCAAGGGAAAGGGCCTTTCCCCTTCGCTGACCATGAGAAGGCACGCGCTGCCCAACGCAATGCTTCCGATCATAACCACCCTGGCGCTCTATGTGAGCCTCGTCATCGGAGGCGCGATTCAGGTCGAGACGGTATTCTCCTATCCGGGCATGGGAAAGCTCATGTATGACGCCGTTTTAAAACGGGATTATCCGATCCTCGAGGCCAGCTT
>CAMJRV010000477.1 GCA_946408315.1 uncultured Bacillota bacterium
GATTTGTACCCGTTATCACAGCCGGCGCGTTCCCCGAAAGCGTAACTCCGGCCGCGTTAGATTCCAGCGTCTTTATCGTGCCGTTGTTCGTAATCGATGCGGATGCATTGAGCGTCGTGTAGGTTATTGTCGCGCCTTTTGCCACTGTCAGCTTCGTCCCCGCAGCTGTCGCCTCGACCCGCAGAGAATTTACAATCGAAGCCCCGTCGACCGATAGGGAAGCTCCTGGAGCCGCCACATTAACTGTCGTTATGTTTGCCCCTACCAAAGCGACCGGCACCTCACCCACAACATCGAGTCTCCCGATCTCCCCGCTCAGGTAAACCGTTCCATCTACGATCATCACACTGCCTACCTTGGCGCCGCCCGAAACCTTTACGCTGATCTCGCCGCCGGCCGTCTTACTGATGATGACCTGTCCCAGCGTAGAATTTCCCAATACGTTAATGGAGTTGGGACCTCCGCCTCTGATTACCGTGTTTCCTTTTACCGTTACTCCGTCTAAAGTAACCTCGCCTTTTCCGACTCCGTCTGCAATGATTAAATCTCCCGTAATGGCCAGATTCTTCAACGTAA
Source organism: uncultured Bacillota bacterium (assembly GCA_946408315.1). GTDB lineage: Bacteria > Bacillota > Clostridia > Peptostreptococcales > Anaerovoracaceae > Anoxybacterium. The sequence goes on from CAMJRV010000477.1 coordinate 577, forward strand.
CACCAGATACATTGACGACCACCGTACCGTTTTCCACGCTGCCGTAGCTTCCGGCAGCGGTAATATACTGCTTGACAATGTTATCCATTATTTTGGCAAATTCCGCTCTGGTAATGCTTGCTTTTGGATTCAATTTACCGTTTGAGCCCGATAAATATCCTCGGGCTGCCAGTCCCGCCACTTCAGGAACAGCCCAGCTCGACACATCGCCGGCATCCAAAAAAGCACTCAATTCCGAGGCTTTCTTCGTCTCTATCTTGAAAGCCCTTGCCAGTACCGCAAATGCTTCCTCCCTTGTGATCGAAGCATTGGGTCTCATTTTTCCGTTGCTGCCGGTAAAGGTTCCCATTGCCACAGCTTTTGCAATTTCGGGTGCATACCATTGGCTCCCCGATACATCGTGGAACCCGGATATGCTTCCTTGCTCCGTCGCTCCGAAAGCTCTGTTAACAATCGCAGCCATTTCTGCGCGCGTTAATTTTCCATTTGCTCTGATTTCTTTTCCTTTGGCCGTGTCATATCCTGAAATAAGTCCGTTTTCTACTGCATTTTCCAATGGCGCTGCAGCCCAGTTTGAAGGCATATCAATAAAAATACTCGTTTTCGGGTTCGCGCCCGGCGTTTCTGCAAAAGAAACACCAACAGGGCTGATTATCATAGCCGATGCAAGCGCAAAAGCTATGATCTTTCTTTTTATTTTGTTCATGATTCCATCCTTCTTCCTTGAATTAGTTTACCGATACACGTATACATTTCACCCCTTTGCCGATTGCCGGCTGTAAGTGATTTTTCCCTCTGACCTCCCTCCTTCTGATAGAAATGTTACAAATTGTTTAAGCAATTCATATGCCAAGAGAGGATCGTCTTTCAAAAAAAGTAGCTCTGCCCCGGAAATCCGGTTCAGAGCCTGTTTTTTATCAATTTATATTTTTTATATTTGTTCGGGAACCAACCTTACAGCCGATTTATTTGGGGCATACTGGTGGAAATTGGAGCTATCAAACCCGAAAATATTCGCTGAAGCAGTCGAGGCAGACCTTTCTCCCATTCTCTAACCGAATATACGGTTCTGCGGTGCTTTCCCCGCAAGCTTCGCAGGTTACGGATTGGAACAGCCTGGCTTCTTCCGGCAACGGATAGCCAGGTTTTTTTACTTCAAAAACCTCTTCCAGGGGAGCCTGCAGGATGTAATTCTGCTTTGCTTCTCTGCTCTCCATTTTGGGGAGTTCTTTCAGTACCAGCCTTACCGCTTCTCCGCTTTTTCTGTTAAAGAAGGAAAACGCCTGTTTTCCCCGTATTCTGAAAATCAGATTACCCTTGCCGGCGCTGCAGCCCAGCAGAACCTGAATCCCATCGACGCCGCAGGCGTCGTTTTCCGTCACGCAGACCACCTCTTCATCGGCGGAATGACCGATCCCCAAAAGCTTCTGCGCCTCGACGGCAGCTCTGACGCCGATTGCAAGTCCAGGACACTGATGCCCGTGAAATTCGGCACTCTTTTCAAATAAACCCTGAATCTCCATCGTTCATTACCCTCCTAACGGTTCAGCCGTTCGTACAGACTACGGTTCTTGTCGCGAAGGCGAATCGGCTTGAAGTTCGGATCGGTGACGGCATGCTTTGTCGATCCGGTTACCAGAAGTTCGCCTGTAGCCTGTCTTCTGATTTCATAATCCACCATCACCGTCGCCCCTTTCATATCCTCAATCCGTGCGGTAATTTCCAGCATATCGTCATAAACGGCAGGCCGCTTGTATTTACAGCTGCACTCCGCCAAGGGAAGCAGGATCCCCTCCGCTTCCATATCGGCATAGGGATACCCTATGCTGCGGAGCAATTCGGTTCTTCCCACCTCAAACCATTTGATATAATTTGTATGATACACGACGCCCATGGCATCCGTATCTGCATAAATCACTCGAATCGATGTTTTATTCTCAACCATGATGTACCTCCTGCCGGTCCTTGCGACGGAGGCCGCATTTTAACCGGCAGATTGATTATATCATACTTCGAATCTGGTCTGCTTTATATTTCTGAAAATTAAAGTCCCGGAATCCGGCCTCACCTGTACCGCTGCTCTCCGGACTGCGATACGGCACAGGATCGATGACTGCCCTCAGCTTCGCCCGCATCTCCGGGTCCGTCGTGTCCAGATACAGATCATAAAGATAGGGAACCGCTCCGTCCGAAAGTTCGTAAAAGGCTTCCGTATCGAGGGACTCCAGCGTTCCCGCCTGATACCGCTCGATATTGTATTTCGCAATCATACCGTCCACATTTCCGTAGCATAAGGCCATAAACAGGCAGATGCTGCCCACCGCCGCGATCCGGGTCCCTGGAATGCTCCTGAATTGACTGATGAGAACGATGACGAAGAGAAGGAGCAGCACGATCATGAACCAGGACGTATAGACCCTCAGCCTGGTCAAACCGTAATAGCTGATGTACATCCCCATCTTGCTCATGGCGGTGGCGATCAGAGCGATAGTAAAGAGGCAGAGTGCGGCCGTCTCCCCTTTCAGCACCTTGATCCTTTCTCTCTTGGAAACCAGGTGTA
>CAMJRV010000478.1 GCA_946408315.1 uncultured Bacillota bacterium
CCGTGAGACATGTTTATCTTCATCGCTCTCTCCTTTTAAACATTTCGATACCAGATGCCGCAGGCGCCTTCCGAGGAGACCATACACGGTCCGTAAGGGTTCATCGGATTGCATGCTTTGCCGAACATCGGACATTCGTTGGGATTGATCCTGCCGATAATGACGTCGCCGCAGCGGCAGGCTTCCGGCAGCTCGATATCCTGATCCAGCCCCTTGCTGCCGCCGTCAAAGGCCTCATATTCCGGTCTGAGATAGAGCCCGGAATCCGGTATCATCCCCAGACCTCTCCACATGGCGCTGCCCGGCTCGAAATACCGGCTGATGATCTCCTGAGCCTTTTTGTTTCCTTCCGCCTTCACGGCATTTTTATATAGATTATGAACTGCAGTCTCCGATTTATGAGCAGAACCGGCCGACTCCGTCCCTTGTCCCGCTTCCTTTGACTCCAGCTGTTTCACGATATCATAGATCCCCGCCAGAATATGTTCCGGTTCAAAGCCCGCCACCACAAAAGGTTTATCATATTGTTTGGCAAGGCTTTCGTAAGCCGAACTCCCGATAATGACGCTTACATGACCCGGACAGAGAAAACCGTCGATCCCGTCCTCATTTTCGCAGATCCACTCCAGAGCAGGCATCACGGTTTTCAGGGCGGTAAGCAGAAGAAGGTTCTTCACACCGCGGCGCGCGGCCTCCTCCATGGTGAGCGCATAGGCCGGCACTGTGGTTTCAAAGCCGACTCCGGCGATCACATACGTCGTTCCCGGATTCTGAACCGCTTTTTCCACGATTTCCATAGGCGAATACATCAATTCGACTTTGGCGCCGTCTCCCTTGACCTGAGACAGGCTGCCCCTCCGTCCCGGAACCTTCATCATATCCCCGAACGTGACGAGAACATGGTTTTCTTTCAGGGCATACTCAATACACCGGTCGATATAGGCTGCCGGCGTAACGCATACGGGACAGCCCGGTCCGGAAATCAGCCTGATGTTCGGGGAGATCAGGCTTCTTACTCCGCTTTTAAAGATGCTTGCAGTATGGGTACCGCAGACCTCCATAATCTTCAGCACCGGGCCGTCATATTCCTTCAGTTCTTTGATTATCTGTTCAATACTTATCATTGTTCATCATTCCTCTGCGCCAGCGTTACGCCAGCTCCTCTAACTCGCGGAACAGCTCGATCAGTTCCAGAGCTTTGTCCTGCGACATGACCTCGATGGCGCAGCCTGCATGAACGAGCACGTAGTCACCAACCTCAGGGTCTATCAGCCCGACGTTGACGTCGACGACATTCCCGTTGAAATCAACCTTTGCCTTCGGAGCCTCTATTGAAATAATTTTTCCAGGTATGGCAATGCACATATATCCTTCTCCTCTCCTGTTATAACGCTTATGTTATAACAGCTTCCTTTTTACGATGATCGCCTTTTCAGGACACATTTCCTGACAGCAATAGCATCGAATACATTTTTTATAATCATAGACGGGCACTTCCCGGTTTCCAGCTGTGACAGCCGCCTCTCCCCCGCGATCCGGGAAAAATACCGCCTTGTCCTCCAACGGACAGGCCTGCACACAGGCGCCGCAGCGGATACATTTGCTTTTCAGAATGACGGGCTTTCTCCCAACCGCCTTCAGCTTACTGAGAAAGGCCCATTTCCCGCTATATTCTTTCTCCCTCGACACATCAAAGCGGGGATTGCGGTAATCGGCCAGATCATCGACGCCGAGAATCTCAATCTCCTCTTCTCTCCACCGTCCCAGCCCGAAAATCCCGCCGTAGAACACGGTAGGGATAGTGGAAGGGTCCAGGTCTACCAGTCTGCAGAAAGTCGCATCCAGCGCAACGGGATCCGCTGAAATGAGGATGACGTTCATATTTACAGGGTTGCCGGACGCGGGGCCGTTTCCCTCCATGGCGACGACACCGTCCATGATATGAAGCCGGGCTTTCAGCAGAAGGTTCAGGTCGATCAGCATTTGAGCAAAGCTTTCCGCATCGGGATATTTGGCATGGGCGGCGCCCTTGTTCATCCCATGCACGCAGCCGAACAGATTTTTCACACCTCCGGTGATCCGCTCCAACTGATGGGTTTTCATTTTACAAATATTGACGATTCCGTCGGAATCCAGAACGCCCTGACAGATTTCAAATTTTTTCGATGTCCGGCCCCGAACGTATTCCACAGTCCTGCTCCGGGTGAAATCGGCAAGAGGGACCTCCAGACGATCCGCAACGGTCTTCAGACCGCAGATATCGGCAGTTTTCTCAACTCCGCCGGGATGGCCCGGTGAATCTCCGTAGACCAAACGGCGGAAGCCCTCGCTTTGAAGGTTTCTGATCACCGATTCAAATACGGAAGGATGGGTCGTTACGGCCTTTTCCGGGTCGGCTCGATTCAAAAGATTCGGCTTCAAAAGAATCTTCTCTTCGGGTTTTATAAAGTTCTCCCAGCCGCCCAAGAGAGAAATACCCCGTTCCACGGCTTCATAAACCGTCTCTATCTCATATCCCGCGCAGGGAATTACTGCCACTTTGCTCTTCAATCTTTTCTCCCCCTTGGTTTAGCTCGATTGGTTTTTTTCAGTTCCGCCGAGAATGCAATTCTCCGCTTCCTCGATCTTAACACCTTGCTGTTTTCCCGTCAAATATTTCATCCCGATAAAATTCTGTCCAAGGCAGACGCCTCCGTCGTTGGGGCCTACCGATACGTTGTAATACGGGCGGAAGCCTCCGCTCCGAAGCAGCGCAAGCGTCCGCTCCATCAGGATCTTGTTCTGAAAGACGCCGCCGGTCAGCGCGACCGCCTCGATGCCTTCCCTTCGGCGGACCAGCTCGCATACTCTGAAAATCATATCCGATACCGCATAATGGAAGCCCAGAGCGATACGGCTCTTTTCGACTCCGGCAAGCAAGGCTTCTTCTACCCTCTGAAAGACCGGTTCTGCGGAAATCAGGAGTTCGGAACCCCTTTGAAGCTCGGAACCGCCTCGAAGTCCGGAATCCTCCCGAAGCTCGGAGCCCTCTCGAATCCCGAAGCTCATTTCCCACGGTTCGGCGCCTTCCCGTAAAGCATCTGCCGCCGCGTTTTCCAGCATGATGGCGCCTTCGCCTTCATACCGGTTATA
>CAMJRV010000479.1 GCA_946408315.1 uncultured Bacillota bacterium
GTCTGCTTCTGCCTCTCATCGGTGCATTGCCGCTGCCGGACTCCGTCAGCGGATTGAAGCGGCTGCGCGAGGCGGTCTGCCTGCGCGTGGCGGAGGGACGCTGTGTGGTATTCTACCCCGAGGCCCACGTCTGGCCCTGGTACACGGGAATCCGTCCGTTTCCCGCGACTTCCTTCGGTTTTCCGGTAGAATGCTGTGCGCCGTCCTTCTGTATGACGATGACGTATCAAAAAAGAAGGCTCGGGAAAAGACCCGGAATTACGGTTTTTTTGGACGGGCCATTTTATCCGGACAGGTCGCTTTCCAAGGCGGGGCAGAAGGAAAAGCTGCATAAAGAAATTTTCAGCTGTATGGAGCAGCGCAGCAGAAACAGCACCGATTCCTATATCCGATATGAGAAGGAGGCGCCTTGAAATGAATGTTCTGTACTGCGGGAACGATAAAACGGAAGACGGTCTGTTGATTTCTATCCTTTCTCTACTCAAAAACGCCGGAGAGAGTCTGCATATCTATTTGCTGACGATGGATTTGTGCGTTGGAGAAAAGGTTTATTTCTCCATATCTGATACATTTGCCGATTATGCGGATCGGCTTGTGAAGCAAGCCGGACCTGATAATTTCGTGGTTTTGATCGATGGGACGGAACCGTTTTACAGAGAACTGCCGATTATGAACCTCGACACCCGATTTACGCCATATTGCATGCTTCGCCTGTTTGCGGACGAAATACCGGAACTGCCGGAAAAAACCCTTTATCTGGATAACGATGTTATTTGCCGAAAAAGCCTTGGGGAGTTCTATCATCAGGACATTTCAGCATATGAATTTGCAGGGGTACTCGATCACTACGGCCGATGGTTCTTCCGCAGGAATATGCTGCATTTTGATTACCAGAATTCGGGAGTCTTATTGATGAACCTGCGAAAAATCCGCGAAACCGGGCTGCTGCGCCGCTGCAGAAAACTCTGCATGGAAAAGAAAATGTTCATGCCGGACCAATCCGCCCTGAACAAGCTTGCTGTTTCCAAAAAAGCGTCCCCGCGCAGGTTTAACGAGCAGCGCAGATTGCAAAGCGACACGGTATTGCAGCACTTTACCACAAGCTTTCGCTTTTTCCCGTGGTTTCATTCGATGACGGTCAAACCGTGGGAGATCGAAAAGGTACACCGTCTGCTCAAGCTTCATGAATACGACGATTTATTTGACGAATATCAAAGGCTGTTGCCTGAAATCAGGAGGAGTTTTCCAAATGAACAGAAAGAACGAAATCATCCCGATTTTCTTTTCCATTGACGACGGCTATGCGCCGTTTCTGAGTGTGGCCCTTGCCTCCATCATTCAAAACGCGTCCGACGCGTATGACTACAGAGCGACGGTACTCTGCAATGATCTCAGCGAACAGAACCGGCAAAGGCTTTCCGCCCTTGCAACGGACCATTTTGAGATACAGTTTGTCCCCATGGGAAACCGGCTGGATCACATTCAGGACCGAATCGGCAACCGGCTCAGGGCGGATTTTTTCACCCTCACGATTTTTTTCCGCCTGTTCATTCCGGCCATGTTCCCGGAATACGACAAAGCCATTTATCTGGACAGCGATATCGTCGTGCCGGGCGACATTTCAGAGCTGTACCGGACCGAGCTTGGAGACAATCTGATCGCAGCAGCAGCAGACCATTCTGTCGTCGGCGTGCCGCCGTTTGTGCGCTATATCGAAAATGCCATCGGTGTCGATCGATATCACTATATCAATTCCGGAGTCCTGCTGATGAACCTGAAACGGCTGCGGGAAGCAGCGCTGGAACGGCGTTTTCTGGAGCTCATGAACAAGTATCACTTTGACTGTATCGCACCCGACCAGGACTATCTTAACGCTCTGTGCTACGGAAAAATCCTCTATCTTTCCTCCTGCTGGGACGCGATGCCGGCGGAAGGAAGGTCACCGATGAAGGCTCCGAAACTCGTCCATTATAATCTGTTCACAAAACCGTGGTATTACGACAATGTGCAGTACGAGTCGTACTTCTGGAACTATGCCGCGGATTCGGGCTATATCGCAGAGATTCTGGAAACGAAAGCCCGGTACGGCGAGAAAGAACGACAGGCCGATCGGGAGCATTTGGAGTTGATGCTTACCAGAGCGGAAGCAATCTCCGCCACGGAAGAAAATTTTCGAACGGTGTTCCATTCGGGAAAAGAGGGACGCCTATGATCATAGACGGAAAGAGAGAAGAGGTCATCCGGAATATCTGGCAGGCGGCAGAAAATGGGTCATTCCATTGCAAGGTAGAGGTGGATGATCCTGTCCTGACCCCGGAACAGAAGCAGCTTCTGCGGGAGCGCCATCTGAAAAAAAGAACGACCTGGGGCTTTCAGGTGAACACCCGGATCGCGCGCTGCGTTGCAAACACAGCCAGCAAAAAGATAAACGCTGCAACAGAAATCACTGGCCTCGAAAACGTCGGAGGGATCTCCGGCGGCGCGATTCTGACAAGCAACCATTTTAACCCTGTTGACAATACGGTGCTTCGCATGCTTGCCCTGAAGATGGGGCGGAAAAAGCTTTGCGTCGTGAGCCACGAGAACAACTTCGCCATGTCCGGCTGGATCGGTTATTTGATGAACTATGCGGATACTTTCCCTGTCAGCGAGAGCAAGAGCTATATGGTGGAGCACTTCGAGCCTTTGCTGCTGTCCTTTCTGGAAAGAAAAAACCTCGTGCTGATCTACCCGGAGCAGGAAATGTGGTTCAACTACCGCAAACCCCGCCCGCTGAAACGGGGAGCCTATTACTACGCTGCAAAATTCGGCGTACCGATTCTTTCCTGCTTTATTGAAATTCACGATCTAAAGGAATTGGACACGCCTGGCTTCCACAGAGTACGGTATATCCTGCGCATTTTGCCGACAATCTTTCCCGATCCCGAGAAAACCATAAGAGAAAACAGCCTGGCCATGTGCGAACAGGATTACCGGCAGAAAATGGCGGCTTATGAGGCGGCTTATCAAAAACCGCTGGACTATCGCTTTGAGCGTGACGACATTGCCGGTTGGATTTCACCCATACATCCCGTACATTAGGTTTTGAAATAAAATAATAAGTATGGTACAATTTGGTAAACGGGGTT
>CAMJRV010000480.1 GCA_946408315.1 uncultured Bacillota bacterium
AATCCGATCTTTGCCGACTGAGTTCTCTGATCGATTTCCGAAAGCCGAGTTCCCTCAAAAAGAATCTCACCGCGCAAATCGCCGTGGGGAGCAAGGCTTGTTTTGAACTGGCGCAGCAGGGTCGTCTTGCCGCAGCCCGACGGGCCGCACAAGGTTACAAATTCACCCCGTCCGATTTTCAGGTCCAGCTCTCTCAGCGCCGGTTCTTCCTGCTCCGGATAAAAAAAGGAGACCTTATTCAGCTGAAACGTATTCATATGCGCTCCTTTCTTCTTCCATCCAATGCGATCCCTTTCCGTATTTCCATCGGAAACCATACCACAGCTCCACACCGACGGGAGCAAGGGCAAGGGCCAGGTAAACCAGGACTATGCTCCACGTATACAGCGTAAAAGAGCCCTTTATAGAAGGAAAATATCGGAAATACAGGCCTCCGAAAAATGCTCCGGCCAGTACATACGCCCCTGCTCCGATCAGAAAGACAAGAGTCTTTTTATCTCTGGCGTCAAAACGGAAGATGGAAAAGGCTGTCCTTCCCGGCAGTCCATATCCCCTGCTCTTCATGGAATCGGCCGTCTCAACGGCGTTTTCCAGCGCCCAGGTCACCATGATGGACAGGATCGTGATCCCATGGCGCAGCCTTTGCAGCACGCTGCCGTTTGACACATCCCTCCCGACGCACCTCTGCGCCGCAGAAATGATTTTAAGCTGTGCTTTAAAGCGCGGTACCATGCGGAGGGCCATGGACAGGATCAACGACAGAGCGGGAATGATCCTTCCAAAGAGATAGATAAATTTATCCGATGTCATGACGACGTTATAGCAGGAAAACCATGCAATCACGGAAACGATCATGACGGCGGCCGCCCCGCCGTAAACGATAGACTCCAAGGTCAGGGGATTCCCGCTCCGCAGATACGTCAGAATCGTGGCCCCCTCATGATTGAACGCCGGATTGACAAGGGCCATGATGAGCAGCATGGGAATCAAAAAAACGAAGTTATACTTCACTGCTTTTCTTCCATTCAGGTAAATGGAATAGGTAAAGGCTCCGCACAGAGAGACCCCGAGGCAAAGCGGGTGCAGGAACACCATGGAGAACGCGATGACACAGAAAAAATATGTAAAGTTGATCACAGGGTGAAATCTGGAAAAGTGGTCTCTCATCTCGTTCCTCCTGCAGAATAGTAGCCTCCCACATCCCGGCCCAAGTCGCAGGTATAGACCCATTCGACAACATCGCCATCCTTCAGCTGATACCGACTGCAGCCATAATTGGGGAACCAGCCGTTTACCTTGTACTTCCAGCCGGAAAGCTCGCCGCAGTCAAATTCGTACAGGTTGTTGATTCCCTCGATATATGCGCTGTTGAAGATCGGCGTATTGACAAACTCCATATGAATTTTGGCCTTCTTCATCTCGCGCCGGAGCACGTTGAATACGTTCTCTCCCTCGTAAAAGGTCACTTTTGTCTCAGCAAAGATAACTCCGTCCTCCGGCACCAGCTCTATCTTCTCAGGATCCAGGTCCTTCATATTGTTCAGGACCGTATCGCAGCGCACAGAAAGAGTACAGGTGAGTTTTCGGTCTGTAACCGTTGCATTCTCAGGCTCCACAGGGATGGGCTTGCCTTCCGGCACAGGGTCGGTCAGATATTTATCCTTCCCCGTCCCGGGATTGATGGCCATTCCCTTGGCTTCGGAATACTTTTCAGAAGCAGTCGACACAACATCCGGAGATGTTGTCGTCGACACGGCATCCGGAGATGTTGTCGCCGCCCCAAGGGGGGCGACAGCCACGCCGGAAGACGTCTCTGTTAAGGAGCCGTCGGAAGAAACCTCCGCGACCGCGCCTTCAGAAACAGTGGACACAGACGGGGACCTAGCCCCTGCCCCATCTGCGTCCAATTCGGACTTGGAATAGTTTCCGCCAAAGAAGAATGCGCCGATCAAAACCGCAAGGATCAGCGCAGCGGCGATTGTTTGCTTTCTATTGAACCCCTTTTTCATAGTCTTACTCCGTTACAACAGCTCCGCCTTTTTAAGCATATCGCACAGCATCTGCGCGATCTCACCGCGCTTGATGGCGGCCTTTGGCAAAATCTCCATATCATCCTGAGAGAGAATTCCTTCTTTATAGCAAAGCGCCATGCTCGATTTCGCCCAATCAGATACCGTGATATAGTCAGTAAACTGTGACAGTACATCTTTGGTGGTCATGGCGTCGATCGCCATATTCATGCCGGCGAGCTCCGCTGCTCTTGTCACCATCACCGCCGCTTCCTGTCTCGTAATTGTCCCACCGGGGTTGAACTTGCCTTCAGGAGTTCCGTTGGTAATGCCATAGCTGTAAGCAGTTCCCACGTAAGGTGCATACCAGCTTCCCGAAGCTACGTCGGAAAATTTATCGTTTTTCTTTGGAACAAGCCCTAAAGCTTTCACGACGATGGTGGAAAACTCAGCCCGAGTCATGGTATCGTCGGGCATAAACTTGTCTCCCACTTTGCCGTTTATGATTTCCCTTGCAGCCAGCGCCTCAACGGCATTTTGATTCTTATGAGAGGAAATGTCGGAGAAGGTTTTATCTGGTACGGTCACGCCTTGCTTCCGAACATTGGAATTTTTCCCGGGCAATCCTGCTGTCGCCTGACTTGCTTCCAGCGCCGGTTCCTGCGTTTTTCCCGGAATCATGGCCGAGACGTCGTCCATGCGGTAAAGGGAGTTCTTTCCCTTTTGAGCGCGGTCTGCCGCAACCAGACCGTAAAATCCCTGCTCTGTCGCCATCTGATTACTCCCGCTTCCATCCGTGTGGAAGAAGCCTTTTCCTTTTTGATAGAAGGCAAGCAAATTGTCTACTGCAGAATTGCCGTTCTTGACAAACCTGCTGTCAGAGAATGAAATCCCCAGCTCCGCCAGAGCCACGACAACTTGCGCGCTGCTTTCCAGAGTTGACGTCTCCCCGCTTGCAAAACCACCGTTGCTTTTCTGCATCTTGGATAAGCAGGCGAGGGCTTCTTCCGTCACTTTTTTCACCTTTGGCTGATCCTGATATTTAGCCAGGGCCTGCAGCGCCATGCCGGTGACATCGGGATCAGAGGCCCCACCTCCGGCCATCACCTCGGCGG
>CAMJRV010000481.1 GCA_946408315.1 uncultured Bacillota bacterium
GCGTAAAGAACGTGATTGAAATCATGACCCATGTGGCAGGGGGAGACCTTTCCGACCTGGACAGCCTGTTAAAGATAGGGAGAAGAAGCGAAAAGGACCTTTTGATTCCGGGGCTGATCCTCATGATCCAGAGTCTGAAGGATCTTGTGTCGGAAACGGACACGCTGTCTCTGGCCGCCGTAAATGGAGAACTTTCCACAAGAGGAGATGCGGATAAGTTCCAGGGAGAGTTTTCCAAGGTCGTTCAAGGAATCAACAATACTTTGGATGCGGTAATCGAACCGATTCACGAAGCATCCTCCGTGCTTTTGGAGATGGAAAGAGGAAACCTGAATACAAGCATGAATGGGGAGTATCAAGGAGAGCATGCGGCGATTAAGAATGCGCTTAACAGCACTCTTACGAATATACGAATCTATGTTTCCGAAATTTCTGAGATACTGGCCCAGATCAGCGACGGAAATTTAACCGTTCAGCCGCAGGCGAACTACATGGGTGATTTTGTTGCAATTAAGAATTCACTAACCAATATTCTCTTATCCCTGAGCGGGGTGATGGGCGATATCGGACAGGCGGCGGACCAAGTGGCCTCCGGATCAAGACAGGTATCCGATGGCAGCCAGGCGCTGTCTCAGGGCTCCACAGAGCAGGCAAGCGCAATTGAGGAGCTGACAGCGTCTATCGCAGAAATTGCATCGCAGACAAAGCAAAATGCAATCAACGCCAATCAGGCAAACGAACTTGCGACTGAGGCAAGGGTGAATGCCGAAAAGGGGAATGAACATATGAACGCCATGCTTGGTTCCATGGAAGAAATCAATCAATCCTCGGCGAACATTTCAAAGATCATCAAGGTGATTGATGATATCGCTTTCCAAACGAATATTCTGGCCCTCAATGCGGCGGTAGAAGCGGCGAGAGCAGGGCAGCACGGGAAAGGGTTTGCAGTCGTTGCCGAGGAGGTGCGGAACGAAAATTGCCAATGAAACGGCCGGCGCATTGATTGAAATCGTAGACGGAGTTGAAAAGGCTGCTGAACTTGTAGCAGGGATTGCAGAGGCCTCTAATGAACAGGCTTCCGGCATCGCTCAGGTGAATAAAGGAATTGAACAAGTAGCCCAGGTGGTGCAAAACAACTCTGCGACAGCAGAAGAAAGCGCGGCTGCCAGTGAAGAACTGTCAAGTCAGGCCGAAATGCTCAAGGAAATGGTGGCTAAATTTAAGGTCAGCAGCAGCTATAAGGCTGGGGTACGATTGCTCGGGGACAGCGACCAGCAGTTCGGAGAAGTGAAAAGACTCGCCCAAAACAACGAAGTGGCTCATATCTTTCTCGGAGAAAACGGATTTGACAAGTATTAAAAAGAAACAATTCCAGCGGGAGAAGTGCCGAAAGGTGCTTCTCTCATTGCATTGTGGGCTCGAATCGCGTAGTATATAGGTATATGCCAATATATTGAGCAATCTCATACATCAAGGAGCAATGAGTGATCTTATTAAATGCAGATAAAATAACGAAGAGTTTTACAGAACGCCCTCTTTTAGAAAACATCAGCCTGAGTATCAATGAAGGAGATAAAATCGGCTTAGTCGGCGTAAACGGAACCGGAAAATCGACTTTGCTGAAAATTCTCGCAGGAAAGGAAGAGGCCGAAGGCGGGACTGTTATCAAAACAAAAGGCGTCCGAATCGGATATCTCCCGCAGGCCCCGCACTTCCATAAGGATTTGAGTGTGCTGGAGCAAGTCCTGCAGGATGTATCCTCCAATGAACGTGAATCGAAAGAATATGAATGTAAAGCCATCCTCACAAAGCTCGGCATAACAGATTTTGACGAGCCGGTTACCAACTTGTCCGGCGGTCAAAAGAAACGTGTTGCTTTAGCGGGCGTCTTGGTGAGCCCGGTGGAAATCCTCATCCTGGATGAACCCACCAACCATCTTGATAATGAAATGGCAGACTGGCTGGAAAGCTTCCTGAAAAAATATACGGGAGCTATCTTGATCGTCACCCATGACCGATACTTTTTAGATCGTGTCGCCAATAAGATAACAGAACTGACAGACGGAAGCGTTTTCACCTATAACGGCAACTATTCCCGCTATCTTGAACTAAAGCTGGCCAGAGAAGAAATGGCCCTGGCTTCCGAGAGAAAACGCGCCACATTATTCCGTTCGGAGCTTGAGTGGATCAGGAGCGGAGTCCGGGCGAGAGGAACCAAGTCGAAATCTCGAATCGAACGTTTTGAAGAATTAAAAAAGTCCAAGCTGAATCTGAATTCCGATAAGCTGGAGCTTCAGACGCTCAGTTCCCGGCTGGGGAAAAAGATCATAGAGCTTCGTCATATTTCGAAAAGCTATGATGATAAGAAGCTGATCTCCGATTTTGAGTATACGGTATTAAGAAATGATCGAATCGGCATGATCGGTCCGAATGGATATGGAAAGTCGACCCTGTTAAAAATGATAACAGGCGCGGTTCTGCCGGATAAGGGAACCATAGAAATCGGTGAGACCGTAAAAATAGGGTATTTTTCTCAGGAAAATGAGGAAATGGATCTGTCGCTGCGTGTCATTGAATATATCCAGGCTGTTGCTTTTCAGATTACTACTGCGGAGGGCACTTTGAGCGCATCGCAGATGCTGGAACGGTTTTTATTCCCGCCTTCCACTCATTCCACCACGCTGGACAGGCTGTCCGGCGGAGAGCGGAAGCGGTTGGCTTTGCTGCGCATTCTGATGGAAGCGCCAAATGTGCTTCTGCTTGATGAACCGACCAATGATTTGGATATCCAAACCCTATCGGTTTTGGAGGATTATTTGGACGGGTTACCCGCCGCTGTCATCGTGATTTCCCACGATCGATATTTTTTAGACCGAGTTGTTCAGAGAATTTTTTCTCTGGAAGGGAATGGAACCATAGGGCATTATCCCGGCGGCTATTCCGATTATCTTGAAATCCGCCAAGCAGAGGAAGCCGAACGGCTGGAAGCTCTCAAGTCCAATCCGCAGAGCGGCAAGAAAGCTCTTTCCGGCCAGAATGCGATCGATCAGAAGACGATCGGTCAGAATTCCCAGGCAGCAGATCGGATAGAGCTTCCAAAAAATACGAAGATAAAGTTTT
>CAMJRV010000482.1 GCA_946408315.1 uncultured Bacillota bacterium
CGTTTGATCGGGCTCATCATCTTCATGAACCATGCTTTCGATATCGTCGATATCCGGCAGATCTTTTAAATCTTTGAAACCAAAGTTTTTCAAAAAAACAGACGTCGTACCGTACAGGATCGGCCGCCCGATTCCCGACGACCTTCCGGCCTCCGCGATCAACTCCTTTTTCATCAGACCCTCGATCACCCTGTCACACTTGATTCCGCGGATGGCTTCGATTTCGCCCTTCGTTACGGGCTGCTTGTACGCGACGATCGCCAGTACCTCCAGGGCTGATTGGGAGAGTTTTTTTTCTTTTACCGGCGTACAGAGCCGCTCGATATATTCGTTGTTCTCTATATTGGTACAGAGCTGAAAGCTCTTTTCGATCTCGCGAATCTGGATTCCTCGTCCCTCCTGCTCGTATTCGGCCTGAAGCTCTTTGAAGTAGTCGTAGGCGTCTTTCCAGTTCATATTGAAAATTTCGGCGGCAACCTTGACGTCCAAAGGCTCGCCCCATACGAAGAGCATCGATTCAAATGCAGATTTTACGGTCTTTTTGCTGGTCATGATACGCTTTCTCCTTCCTCCGTCTTATCGGGCCCGCCGTGCTTTTCCTTGAGGCTCAGATAGATTTCGCCGAAATTGACGCTCTGCCGCACGACGACAGTCTTTTGCCGGATCATTTCCAGCATGGAAACAAAGGTAAGAACCACTTCATAGCGATTACTCTCCGGACCCAAAAGCTCCCGGAAGTTGAGATTCTTTTTCTCCCTTGAGCGAAACAGGTTTTTGATCTGTTCGATCCTCGATTCGATGGAAATCTTCTGCCGCTCTACGCGGGCATAGTTCTTCCTGATTTCCTCCAGCCGCTTTTTCTTTTGGAGGAACAGGTGAAACACCTTTACGAACTGGCTCAGCTCCAGGTTCAGGTACTCGTCCGTCTCCTTCGTATAGGGCGTCAGGTCCTCTTTCGGCTTCACAAAGATGCGCTGGCACTGTTCTTCCTGAAGCTCCAGGAGTTCGGCAGCCGACTTGAACCGCTTGTATTCCAGAATCCTCTGGACAAGCTCCGCTCTCGGGTCCTCTTCCGTAAGCCCCTCGCCGTCGCTCTTCATCCGCGGCAGAAGCATTTTCGACTTGATCTCGATCAAAGCCGCCGCCAGCACCATGAATTCCGTCGCCAAATTCACATCGAGGGACTTCATGTCTTCTATATATCTGAGATATTGTTCCGTAATTTCCGAAACCTGAATATCGTAGACGCTCATCCTCGCATTCTCTATCAGATAGACAAGCAAGTCAAAGGGACCTTCAAAGATATCAAGTTTGATCTTATACGCCATATGCTGCTCCTCGTCCGAATTGACGGACCTGTGCGTTAATCGAGAGGAGGGCTGTTTCGCCCCGCTATATTTTAGCAGAATCCCGACCTGCGTTCAAGTGTTGACTTTTATGGGTTCTTTCATTATGCTTTAACTGACTTGAAAGAATTACGTAAGGAGAAAATCAAAATGAGCAGATTGAACGAGTTATTGAAAAGAGAAGAACTTGAAAAAGGTGTTGCGGCACAAATTAACGCCTTTAAAGCAGCCAGCCGCGTAAGCGAGCGGATGAATCCCAGTCTGGCTGCCTGCGATGAAGAAGAGCAAACCGTGACCATAGAATTCCCCGTCCAGGGATGGCAGCTCAACGAGCATGATACCATGCATGCCGGGCTCATAGCGACCGCTTTTGATGAGGCATTGGGCGTTTTCGCCTCCTATCTCAGCGCTGGAAAAAGCTCCGTCTCTGTTAATATATCGCTGAACTATATCAAGCCGATTCCCATGAATGATTCTATTCTGGTCACCGCAAAAGCGACGTCTCTGGGGAGAAAACTCATAACCTTATCCGGAGAATGTCGGCTGAAAAGCAGCGGCTTGCTTACCAACACCGCCCTGGCAACCTTTGCCATCGTTGAGTAAGATAGGGGTCTGCAGCGCACACCCGTCGCTACTCCTTCTCATGATAATTATAATACAGCAGACCGCAGATGGTGATCGCGCCTCCGACAAGCTGCCATGGGTTTGGAATTTCTCTAAAGATCAACGCCGCAAGAATAGCGGCAAAGATCGATTCCCCCGTTTCAATGGTCGAAATATAAAGAGGAGAAACGTGGCCAAGACACCAGTTGAATACCGCATGGGCTCCAATTTGACATACCATTGCAGCGGCGAACAAATAAAAATAATCTCCGGCGGAGTATCCGGTAAACCGAGTACCGGAAACGATCATGCCAACAGCGAAGACCATCCAACAGGCGACAAACACAAAGAACACATAGATGGGAGCACTGATTTCCTTTCGCATCTTCCTTCCGACCAGGAAGTACAGCGAATAAAAAAGCGCTCCGAAAAAAGCCATGATATCACCGTAAATCGCATCTCCGGCAAAGCTATAGTCGCCGCCTGTAATGATCGCCGCTCCTATCAGCGCGACCACGACACCGATCACCGCTTTTAAGGTGGTCTTTTCCCGGAAAACAAGCGCGGTAATCATCAGAATGATGATCGGGCTGATATTGCAGAGAACCACCGCGCTAGCCACCGTCGTATGTCCGAGGGCGGTAAACCAGGTAAAATAATGCCCCGCCAGAAAAAACCCGCCGAGCATACAGCCCGCCGCCTGCTTTTTCGTTATCTTTTTTAATTCCTCCCTGTGGTTCAGGAAAACCGTAGCCGCAAAAAACGATCACTACTTTTTTGGCGTTTCGTTCAAATATGTTCATTTCAAGACATTACTCCTATTCTTTTTATACGGTACAACCTACAATACGATATCACCTTTTCTCATTTTTGTCATGATTTTTTATGAAAATGCCGTCTCTTATCGCCAAAAATGAAAACAGGCCCGAAAAAGGCGCTCTGTCGGAACCTTCTTTCGAACCTGCTTCATCTTATTATTGAGGAATGTTATTTTATCAAGGTGTAAGGATCGGTGTATTCCAATCCGAGGCTGTCGGCAACTCCCTTGTAGGTGAGCTTGCCGTCATATACGTTCAGACCCTTCATGAGGGATTCGTTTTCCAGAACGGCTTTTTCAAGACCCTTGTCTGCAATCATCAGGCCGTAGGGCAGGGTTGCTCCTTCCAGTGC